>JAGVSV010000303.1 GCA_019137115.1 Bacillota bacterium | reverse complement strand
TGCTGCGCTTCCTTTTAGCTCTTTTTTGGCGCGTGCTGAAGAGCGTAAATTGGACTGGAGAATCGGTTGGGATAGCACAAGCAGCTGTTTGAAGGAACGACCATAGCGCGAATCGCTTTTTTCAGCAGGCCCTAAGTATCGGAAAACTGGCTCATGTAGGGCATGTCGGTCAGGTCGACAAAGTTCTTGGCGGGGTTGAGCGTGGTTAACAACGAGCCGCTGTTGAACGCGCACAGGTCGGTCATTTCGCCCGCGGCCAGCCTGGTGCGCACGAAGTTGACGCCCTCCGGGCCGCTGGGGCGGATTTCCACTTCCAGACCGATGCCCAGCTTCTGCTTGATTTCCTCTGCCACCGCCTGAATGCCGGGGAGGTTGGTGGAGTTGTCAATCAGCAGCGTCAGCGTGGTTTCCTGCGCCATGGCAGGGAACGCCGCCATACCCGCGAGCATGACAAGAACCAGGACGAGCGCGATCCGTTTCATCATATGTACCGCCTTCCACGAAATGTTTGACCGCATCATAGCATGGACGGTTGCCGCGTGCAAGGCAGGAAGGGCAGGGGCTTCACTGCCATGTTTGTGCAAAAAGATACACAATGTTTGATGAATATGTGTTATGATGGACCAAAAGATTTGGCGGCGGGTTGGCTGCCGCAACATGGGAGGTACGTGCCGATGCTCACGTATCAATCAGGGCAGTTGCTTCGCGACGGCAAGCCGGTGGTGGTGCTGTCGGGCGAAGTGCATTATTTCCGCCTGCCGCCGGATGTCTGGCAGGATCGGCTGGATCGCCTGAAGGAATGCGGCATGAACGCCGTGGCCACCTATGTGCCGTGGGTAGCGCATGAATACCGTGAGGGCGACATTGACCTTGATGGCCGCACACACCCATGGCTGGATCTCAAGGCATTCCTGACCCTCTGCCAGGAAAACGGCCTGATGATCATCCTGAGGCCCGGCCCGTATATCATGGCCGAGATGAAGAACGAAGGCATCCCCTACTGGGTCTACGACAAATGCCCGGGGGCCGCGATCGTCAGTTTTGACGGGCAGCCCGCGACCACCCGCAGCCTTGACTATCTGGACCCCGATTTCCTTTTTTATGTGCGGCGCTGGTATGAGGCGGTGCTGGGCATGGCCAAAGCCTTCCTGCCCGGGAAGGGCGGCAACCTTGTGATGGTGCAGCTGGATAACGAAGTGGGCATGCTGGATTGGGTCAGCAACCGCCCGAACCTGAACGACCAAAGCCTGCACGGGCTGCTAAGATGGCTGAAGGACACGTACACGCAGGACATATTGGCGGCGCGGTACCCCTTTCCGCTGGACGCAACTGCGTTTGCCCGCTTCCGATCGCCCGAAGCGCCCTATGACCTGGCCCTGCAGATGGATCTGGGCCTGTACATGCGCAAACGGTTTGCGGACTATATTGGCATCCTCAGGGAATATGCCATTGCCTGCGGCATGCACGATGTGCTGTATGTGGTCAATATCCATGGCACGTCTGCCGGGCGCGGCCTTCTGTATCCGATTGGCGTGAGCCAGTTGCTTCACACCGTCACGGTCGCCAATGACGTGATCACCGGCAGTGACGTCTATTTTGATAACCTGGCCATGCACATTTTCCACGACATGGTGCTGGTAAACGGCATTACTGCGTGCATCAATGACCAGGGAAAACCCCTGACCAGCATGGAGTTCAACGCCGGGGACAGCAATTTTGGCGATGACTTCATGGGCCGGTCGCTTGCGTCGGCGTCCGATCACAAGACGAGGCTGTTCCTGGCGATGGGCAACAAACTGCTGAACTACTACCTGTTCTGCGGCGGGCAGAACGCCCGCTTCCCCGACCACCGGGATCCGAATGACCGCTGGTCGTTCACGGGTGAAAACCACGGCTACGCTGCGCCCATCGGCCCAGAGGGCGTGCCCGGCAAGGATTTCGCCCGTCTTGCCCGCGTGACCAACCAGATGATGGCGCAGCAGCGCTGGCTGGCCAAGTCACGGCTTCAGTACGACGATGTGGCCTTTGGGTTCATTCCGGACGATTACATGACCGAGTACCACGCCGACAAAACGCATGAAGCGCGTGGCATGTACGCCGCCATCACGGAACTCAGGGCCGGCAACTGCTGGGATGCCAGCGTGCGCTCGCTGTTGCTGCTGGGCGTCATGCCCAGGGTGGTGAACCTGCAGTCCCCCGAACCGGTTGCCCAGCGCTGCCTGATCGTGGCGAGCACGCCCTACATGCACGCGGATTTGCAGCGCAGGCTGGCAGATCATGTTCTGTCCGGCAAAAGCCTGCTGCTGCACGGCCGTGTGCCGCGCATGGACCGCGAGGGTAACCCCTGCACGCTGCTGGCGGATGCACTGGGCATTGATGTGCTGGGATGGCACATTGGGCTTGACAACCAGGCAGTGGAACACACCGGCGCATGGGCCGGGCACCGAGACATCCATGTGGAAAGGTACGAGGCGTACGCGGGCGAGGGCGTGGAGCCGCTGCTCACCACCTACCGTTCCGGCGATACCTGTGCTTTCATCAAGAAGGCAGGCGAAGGCGTGCTGGCCGTGATCGGCTGCCCATACAAGGCGTACCTTGCGCAGTACGGCAAGCTGCTACGGCACCTGCGCGTGGTGCCCGCCATCACCCACGATATCCAGGTGCCCGGCGTGGGGGTGTTCATGGCGCGAACATCATGCGGCGAGAGCCAGTTCTTGCACCTGATCAACATGGACGACGTGGACAAGGAATTCCACGTGTATGTGCATGGCGAAACCTGGATGCCGCGACATATCCATCTGCCCGCCAACGATGCTCTGATGCTGCCGCACAACATGGACCTGGGGTTTACGGTGGTGGAGTGTTCCTCCATGGAAATCCTGGACATTAAGGATCGCGAGCTTGTGCTGCGCAACACCGAACCCTATGCCACCCTGTTGCTGTCGGGCCCATTGGCGCCGCAACCCGCGCCGCACCTGTACATCACATCGGATGCCGACGGCACCTGGCGGGTGCGCGTGGACAGCCGCTTGCTGAAAGAAGCCGTTTCCATCCGTTTTGCCTGAGCATCAACCCGGACACAAGGAGGACTCCATGAAGCGCAACGCCATGCCCACGCTGCATACATTCACCAAGGGTGACACGCAGGTTCACTTTCTGGACACGGGGGACATTTTCTCCATCCAGCACAAGGGGCTAATGCTCAACGGCCTGTGCGGGAACTGCCGGGACGGTGCCGCCAACCAGCTGTGGTTGCGCCGTCATGAGGGTGAGCATGTTCAGGCAGTACCCCTGCTGGGCGTGACCAGTGGTTCGCGCTGGTCCATGGGGGAAAACAGCGTGCTGTATGAGGGCCAGGCGCTGGGCGCGCAGTATACCGTACGTTTCATCCTCTGCGCGCCGGGGGCATGGGTGTGGCAGATTGCCCTAAACGGCGACGCCGGCACCTATGACATGATCTACGGACAGGACATCGGTGTGGCGGACCGCGGCGGCGTGCTGACCAACGAGCTGTACATGGCGCAGTACCTGGGGCACAGCGTGTTTGAGGCATACGCGGGGCATGTGATCCGTTCCCGGCAGAACCAGCGCCAAAGTACCGGTTTCCCCGTGCTGACGCAGGGCTCGCTGGGGGTCAAGACCACAGCGTTTGCCACCGACGGCGTGGATTTCTTCGGCCTTTCCTACAAGGCGGATCGAGTGCCCGAGAAGCTGCTGGGCAACCTGCCGTCCAGGGTCAACCAACAGGAGTTTTCCTACATCGCGCTGCAAACACAGCAGTTCCATATCGAGAAGAAGAAAAAGCATCTCGCTTTCTATGCGTGGCTGAGTGAGAACGAGGAAGCCGGGGTCTCGGATGCCGGGCACATGCCGACGGCGATCACGACGCTCGCCTTCCCGTTTGAGGAGCCAACCGCACCCATGCCATCGGTACAGCGCTCCGCGGGGTTTGGTGCGCCCTATGCGTCACCTGCCATGACGGAGGATGACATCGCGCTTATGTACCCCGCGCGCGAACTTGCCGAACACGGGCCGGACGGCGCGCTGTGGTCGTTCTTTCTTGCCGACAGCACGCATGTAGTCACCCGAGGCAAGGAACTGGCTTGTTTCCGCCCGCATGGCGGCATCATCCAGACCTGCACCAAGCTCTCCCGCGTGGACGCCGCACTGTTGGGCTCCACGCATTACATGTATGGCGTGTTTGGCTCGCAAACCGTGATGGGCAACACCAGTTTCCACAAACTGCATTCGGCGGCGCGGGGGCTTCTGAACATCATGACCAACAGCGGGCAACGGCTGTATGTGCGCATCGAAGGGCAGTACCGCCTGCTGACCTTGCCTGCGCTGTACGAAACGGGCTTTTCGCATGCCGCGTGGCACTATGTGCTGGGCGATGACCTTGTGACCGTGACGCTGTTTGCCAGCGCCCACCAGCCCACCATGACCCTTCAGGTGCACAGCCACAAGGGCCGCGCGTATGATTACCTGCTCACCCAGCAGCTGGTGGCCGGCGAGCATGAGTACACCCTGCCCGTGGAAACCCGTTCTCTCAGGCGCGGCCGTGTGCAGCGCGTGATGCTCAACTCGCCGTACTATGAGGGCGCGCACTTTGACATCACGTTGCCCGCAGGCGCAAAACTTGCCGATGACGGCGTGTTCTATGAGGACGGCAAGGCGCGCCACAAGACATTCCTAACCATGCAGCACACCGGCGGTTTCGCGGTTGTCTATTCCGGCAGCCTCGCCGATGCGCCCGTGCGCGCGCCGTCTCTGCCCGACCCTGTCGAGGAACGCCGGTTGGTGCAAGACTACATGCGCAAGCTCACGCGCGGGTTTGCGCTGCAGGGCATGGGCAATGCGGGCTCGGTGCTTACGCACACCCTGAACTGGCATGCGCAGTGCGCGCTGACGCACTACGCCATGCCTCACGGGCTGGAGCAGCCAGGCGGCGCGGCGTGGGGCACGCGCGATGTGTGCCAAGGGCCGTTCGAGTTCTTCCTGACGCTGGGCCACTTCCCGCTGTGCCGGGCCATCCTTCTGACGGTGTTCAGCCACCAGGGTGCGTCGGAATGGCCGCAATGGTTCATGTTTGACCGCTTCCCGTATGCGGCGGGGGATTGCCACGGCGATGTGGTGTTCTGGCCGCTGAAAGCGCTGTGCGATTATGTGGAAACCACCGGCGATACCGGCATACTGGATGCCGTTGCCCCCTATGCGTTTGAGCGACCTGCCGAACCCATCCGGGAGCATGTGCGCAGGGCCTTTGAGGAAATCCAATCGCGTTTCATCGGCGACACCAGCCTTGTCACCTATGCCGGCGGCGACTGGGATGACACGCTGCAGCCCGCGCAGGAGCGCATGAAGGAACACCTTGTCAGCGCCTGGACGGTGGCATTGTGCTATCAGACTTTGTCCGCGCTGGCAAGGCTGCCGCTGCCCATTGTTGATGAGGCGCGAGCGTATGCGGCCAGGATCGAACGCGACTTCCCCGAACTGCTCACCAAGGATGGCGTAATCGCGGGGTTCCTGCTGAAAAACGAGGATGGCGAGAACCAATACCTGCTGCACCCGCGCGACAAGGTGACAGGCATCACCGCGCGTTTGCTGCCCATGACCCGCGCCATGATTGCCGGGCTTTCATCGCCGCAACAGGCGCAGCGTAGCCTGGATGTGATCGACAGCAGGCTGGCCTGCCCCGATGGCGTACGCCTGATGGACGCGCCGGCGCGCTACATGGGCGGGGTCAGCCGCATGTTCCAGCGCGCCGAGCAGGCGGCCAATGTCGGCCGCGAAATATCCCTGCAGTATGTGCACGCGCACATCCGCTATGTGGAAGCCATGGCGAAAATCGGCCGCAATGACAGGACGCTCAAGGGACTGTTGACCGTGGCCATGCCGCTGCTTACCGACCGCGTGCCCAACGCATTGCCCAGGCAAAGCAACCTGTACTTTTCCAGCAGCGAAGGCGACTTCCCGGACAGGTACGCCTTTGCCGATGGGTTTGGCCGCTTACGGAATGGCAGCATCGGCGTCAAGGGCGGGTGGAGGCTGTATTCCAGCGGCCCCGGCATCTTCATCCGGCAGCTGCTGGCGCATGTGCTGGGCGTGGCGGTAACCAAGCATGGCGTGGTGTTTGACCCCGTACTGCCCAAGGAGGCCGACGGCATGGCGCTGACCCTGAGCATGCACGGCGCGCGCCGCACCATAAGGTTTACAGCTGGGGACAGGCTGGCCGTCAGCATCAACAACAGGGAAGTTGGCGAGCGCAACACGCAGGCGTACCGGTCAGGCGGCATCACCGTGCCCGCCCCGGCGCTGGGCGAGGTCCGGAACATCCAGGTGACCTTCCCGATCTACCAGGAAGGCTGAGCAACCCAAAACACACTGATACAAAAGAACCGGAGGGGCCGCATACGCGAAATGCAGCCCCTCCGGTTTGTGTTTGATCGCGCCTATTCGCCTGTGATGCCGGTGCGGTCCAGGCTCTCGATCAGCTTGCGCTCCACCAGGATGTACATCACCAGCAACGGCAGCACCGTGATCAGCGTGGCCGCCATGCGGATGCCCTCGTTGAGCACCGCCATGGGGTTGTCCACATTGGGCGGGAATATCTTGGTGTAGTTGTCGGTAAAACGTTCCAGCAGCAGTGGCATGGTGCCGATGGCGTTGCCAAAGTACAGATCCGTCAGGAACGTTTCGTTCCAGTGCCATACGAACGAGAAGATGAACACCACCACGATGGCGGGCACCGCCAGCGGGATGCTCACCGTAAAGAACACGCGCAGGTAGCCCGCGCCGTCCACCATCGCCGCTTCGTCCAGCGCTTTGGGCATCATGCGGAAGAATTGGTAGAAGATCAGGATGAAGATGGCGTTGCGTATGCCGTTGCCCAGCGCCGCGGGCAGCAGCAGCGGCAGGTAGGTGCGCAGCATGCCGTATTCGCGGAACATCAGGTACCTGGGCATGAAGGTCACCTGATCGGGGATGACGAAGGTGGCGATCATCAGCGCGAAGAGGAGCTTTCGCCCGGGGAACTCGGATTTGGCAAAACCGTATGCGATCACCGCGGAGGAAAAGGTTTGCACGGCGGCAATGATCAGGAACATGGAGCCGGAGGTGATCACCGTGTTCCAGCCGCCCATGACCACCCAGGCGCGGTCAAAGTTGCCTGTGTACAACTTGGTGGGGAACCAGTTGACCAGGGGGTTGTTCAGGTCCTTGCCGTCCTTAAGGCCCATGGACAGCATGGTCAGCAGCGGCGACACGAACACATAGCACAATCCGATGGTCAGGACAAACAGCACAAGGTGCGTGAGCAGCCCTGTTTTCTCCCTGGTACCCAGCAGCACATGCCTGGCGCGGCCCAGCGTGCGTTCCGGGATAATGCGGTTCATGACTTCACCGCCCTTCGGGGCTGCGCCGCAACAATGTCGCGCTTTTCGCGGCCAAAGAGCACATACAGGATCAGCACGGACACCAGGATAATCAGGAAGTACAGCATCGTCACGGCGGCCGAAAAGCCGAACCCGCGCGTGATCTGGAACAAGCCGTCCTTGATCAGTTTGATGATGGGGTTTTGCGTGCTCATGGAGATCTCCACCACGCTGAACACGCCGTTGAGGAAGAAGAAGGGCTTGAGCGTGGGGATGGTCAGTTTCCAGAACTTCTGCCAGGCGGACGCGCCGTCCACCATGGCGGCTTCGTACATGCTGCGGTCCATCTTCTGCAGGCCCGACAGGAAGATCAGGATCGGCACACCGCAAAACCACAGGATCAGCACCGCGTTATCAAACACATACAGGATGGGCATGGCCACCGCCGGCGGCACAAAGCGGTGGATGAACTCATACACCGGGAAGTCCTCAAGGCCCAGCAGCACCGCCGCACCCATCTGGCTCAGGCTGGCCAGCACGGGGCCTGACACAATGATGACAGGCAGGAAAAAGATGGCGCGCACCAGCTTGCGCAGGCGGATGGGGCTGTTGAGCAATAGCGCCAGCATGCAGGAAAACACAAGGATCATGGGCACATAGCACACCAGCTGGGTGAGGTACGTGCTCAGCGCCAGTTTGAAATCCGGGTCGCTCATCAGCACGTTGGTGTAGTTGGCCACCCCAACGGGCTCCAGCATGATGCCGTCCAGCGGGAAGGTCACGCGGCTGAAGCTGTATACCACCGATGTGACCAGCGGATAGGCTGTGAAGATGGCGAAGCCTATGATCCAGGGCGTGACGAACAGTAGCCCTGCCAGCTGCCTTTGATGGCGGCGCAGAAACGCGCTCACTGCTCGACCTCCTTTCCCAGTACGGCGGATTCCGGGGCGATGGTCAAACCGTCCAGCGTCTGCGGCGACGCGGTATAGTTGACATACAGCACCACGCCGTTGTCATAGCCCAGCTTCACCAGCCCGTCCAAGGGCACACGGCGGCTGATGACGCTGGCGCCGCGCACGGCGCGCAGCGGCTCGTACACGCGCTGGTACACCGCCAGCATGTCGTCCTGCCAGTCCGTGAAACGGGACGAGTACAGATCGGTCGTGTTGCTCATGCGCAGGTCACCCGCACCTTTGTAGGTCACCAGGTAGGCGGGGCTTACGTTGTAATCAATCAGCTGCAGCGCCTCGCGCGCGGTGCCGCTGCCGTAGTTCAGCGGCGTGGTAAACACATCCGCGCAGCCGGAGAGCACCATCTGGTAGAAGGGCACGGTGTCGGTCTCATACGAGAACTGGGAGTTTTTCATCGGCGCTTCCATGGCCGCGTCCATGCCGCCGAATGCATACGCGTACGGTGTGAACAGCGCCACCTGCGCGCGGTCATTCAGCTGCCGCAGCACTTCGGCGTACCCCAGCATCACGGCCGCGCGGGGCTGTACGCGGTTCTCCCGGTGGTCGGAATGCAGCTGGTTGCCGATGTCGCGCAGGGCGATCGGCGCGCCGGGAAGGGCGGCCAGGGTCTGCTGCACGTACTGAAGGTTTTGGAAGGATTGTTTGGTAAACAGCGGCTTGTCCGGCATGTCCAGCGTGATCAGGCCGCCGTCCACATTGTAGGCAAGGCCGGCGCGGTCCACCTGGCCGTCAAAGCCTGTGACCATGGCGGTTTCAAGGTATGCCTGCCCCTGCTGCGACACAGACGTGGCCAGTTTGTCGAACGCTTCGCGGCTGCCCAGCGCGTTGTCCAACGCGGGGTTGCCCAGTTTCTGTGCCGACAGACCGCCCCGCGCGTAGCCGGACAGGGCCGTATCCACCCGCCTGACGCCGCCTGCCCGAAGCGTGTCCACAAAGCCCTGGGCTTGCTCCAAGGTGGTCATGACCAGCCGCGACATGCCGACCACACCCTTTTCCGTTTCCGCCATCAGCACCCGCAGCAGCAGCGGCACCTCGCTGTCCTGTTGTTTTGCAAGGATGCCCTGGTCGATCAGGCGCTGGCGGTAGACACTCGCCATGCCGGAGTAGTTGGCTTCTTCGCCGCTGAGCAGCACATACTCCATGGTTACATCCAGCACATTGGTGCGCGGGGGAATGGCAAGGAAACTGGCGCTGGAGCGGCCGGTGGGCTGGCTGTAGGATTCGCGGTATATGAACGCGGCGTACGCGCGGTGGAACTGCGTCATCACCCCGGCGGGGGATGCCTCAATCTGCATGAATGCCTCGCCCTGGGTGCACAGCGCCAGGTACGCTGACCAATCCGGGCCGTGCGCCATGCCGAACAGCGGCAGGTTCAGGTCGGTCACGCCCGCCCAGCGCATGCTTGCGCGCGCGCTCGGCCTGCGCGTGCCATAGTCCTGTCCATAAACGCGTCCTGTAAACGCGGCCAGATAGTTGGCGGGCTTTTCAAAGCGCATCAGCGCGCCGCTGCCATCGGGGATCAGCGTATAGCCGGGGATGGTATCGCCTTCCGCCGCGCCAAAGAACGGTAGCACCAGGACGCGGCTTAGGTACATGCCGCCATCCTCGATGATGCTGTCATGCGGAATGGAGATGGCAAAGCCCGATGCCGTCAGGCTGACATGCACGGTCAGGCGTACCTGCGCCGCGGGGAAGTGCAGCGCGACCGAGAAACCGTCCGAAGCATACGTGAAGACCGGCGCATCCGCATTGTCTGCCATGTAGAAAGCGCGCGATGCCGTGCCCGAGGCATTCAGGCTTTCCGCCACCACGATGGAGGACGCCATATTCTGCCACTCGCGGTTCAGGGCCGTCAGCCGCTCCGGAGCGGGGGACGAGGCGAATAGGTAGCCGTTGCTGACATCCTCCACCTTGAAGGAACACGCGGCTTCGTCCACATACAGACGCACACGGGCGTTTTCGGCTACAAGGCGGTCGGAATCCGTCAGCTTCGCGCCGTTCTGCACTGGCTGTGCAGGCAGATCGGCCCGCAGCGCAAGTGTGTCACGCGCCACCGCGATGGCAGGCGTAGGCACCACGGTAGGCGCCGGGGGCGCTGTGGTGGCGCCTGCCGGGGCGGGCGTGCCCTTGAGCATGTCAAACAAATTGGGCGTGCCGGGCGCGGCGGTTTCCGCCGCAGGCGCTTGTGTGCCCTTGAGCATGTCAAACAGGTTGGGCGTGGCGGCGGGCGCGGGCTCAGGCGTGGCGGTGGCAGGCAACAGCATGTTGAACAGGTTGGGCGTGGCCGCAGGGGCCGCCTCCGCCCATCCTATGACAGGCAGCGCCAGCGCGACGGCGAGCACGCACACAAACTTTTTAACGCAGCCGGACACGCAGCACCACCTCCGTCACAGCATCCTGCACAAACACCACCACCTGCTTGAGCAGCAGGAACACCAGCGAACCCACCAGGATTGCCACCACCATGAAAAACAGCGTCATCAGCAGGCTGGCCGTGCCCTCCTTGAAGGAATAGTCATGGATCTGCATCACCATGAGATAGACCGTCACCAGCGTCCATGCCAGCATGAACACCATCGCGGCCTGCACGAAAAAGCTTTCATCCAGCGACAGGACATTGGACAGCAGGATCACAGGCGGCAGGATCAGGAACACAGGCGCCAGGGCGTAGGCCGAGCCGATATAGATCTGCCGGAAGGTTCCGTCGCCGTCGTTGATGGAACTGATGAAGAAGTTGCCCGCCAGGAACAACGCGAGGATGCCGAAGAAATACACCGCGGTATAGAACAGCGAATAACGGCTGACATCCACCGAGAAAATAAAGCCGCGCGCGACCTGGAACAGCACCAGCAGGACGAACGCCAGCACGTACAGCACCGTGGCCGCAAGGGCCGAACCTGTCAGGCCGACGCGCACGTTGTAGTAGTTGTCGATGGGGTGCCGCACCGCGTACCCGACCTGCAAAAGGTCGTGCACCAGGCGGGGCTGGCTGCGTTCTGCGTTGCCCTTGCGCGTGAGGAAGCCGGGCCTGAACCGGCGTATGACGCCCAGCCCCAGCCAGACAAGGAACACCACCAGCACGACGGCCAGAATCCAGCCGGTGTTGTTCTGCAGCCACAGGTTGCGCGTTTCCCAGTAAGCCTGGGAGAAGTACGCGCGGTCGCCCGCCGTACGGAACTCCTTTTCCGCGGCATGGTAGTCGTTCTTCTGCAGGTAGTTGCGCCCCAGCAGCAGGTGCGCCAGGTACGACGTGTCGTTGTACTTCACCACCTGCTCAAGCGAGGCGATGCTGTCATCGTACGCGCCGTTGTTGTAATGGGTCATCGCGCGGTACAGGCTGTCCTGCGCCGGGGTGGGGGCAAACACCTGGATGGCTTGCCGGCGCTCATCCAGCACATAGATGTTGTTGCGGCTGTCCACCCCGATGCCCGCAGGCGCGTCAAACAGCCCGATGCGGTCGGTGCGGTTGCCGGGGCCCGCGAACAGGCAGATGAAGTAGCCGTCCGCGGTGTATTCACCCACGGTGCCATCGGTGTACACGGCCAGCATCCGCCCGTCCGGCGCAACGGCAAGGTCCACCGGGTTGTCCAGCAGGATCCTTGCGTTGGCATCATCCAGCAGGTTGGCGCCGCTGATGGCATGCTTCTTGATTGCCACGTTCTCGCCGCGGTTGATGGTGTAGATCAGCCGGTCATCGCCGCGGAATATGTTGGCAAAAGCGGGCGGCGTGCGCGCCATGGAGAAGCGCTGCTGCTCCTCGGTGAGGAAGATGCTGCGCAAAAGGTCGCTCAGGCTCATGGTGACGGTGTTGGCCGCGAAATAGCCCAGGAAATCACCCTCGCCGCTCATCTGCACGATGCCGGCGACCGAGCCCTCGTTCACCAGATACAGGCCTCCGCCATCACCCGGCGCGACCTTGAGCGGGATGTAACTGCTGTTGCGGCCGAAACTGGCAGCTTCGGGCTTTTCAAAGGTCATCTCCAGCGAACCGTCGCGGGCAAAGCGGTAGGCTTTGCGGGCGGTATAGTCCGCCACATAGATGCGCCCGTCCTCATCGGCGGCAACGCCTGTCGGGTTGCGCAGAAGGCCCGCGCCGATGATCTCCACCTCAAGCGTATCAAGCGGAATGCGCAGCACGCGGCCGTTGCCGCTGTCGGCGACATAAAGGATGTCATCCTTGATGAACAGATCCTTGGGGCCCCTTAAGCCCAGATCCATGAACAGCCTGGTGGGCAGGTAGGCATCTTGCGTCAGTTGCGGCCGGCCGTCCACGCCGATGTTGATGGTGTAGCCCGTGGAGGCGGTTTGCGCGGCCAGTACAGACACAGGGGCAAGCACGAGCAGCGCAAGCAGCAGCGCGGCGGCGCGTTTGAACATGCTGGCTCCCTCCTTACTTGATGCCCGAGTTGGCCATCGTGTTGACCACTTTGCTTTGCATCAGGATGAAGATGATCAGGTTGGGCAGGAACAGGATCAGCGACCCCGCGGCCGCCATGCCCTGGCCGGCCACCGTGTTGCCCACCGAGCTGGTCAGCGAGGACATGTAGAAGGCAAAGGTCTTGATCGAGTCATCGTTGATGTACAGCTGTGAGTACTCCGCGTTGTTCCACGCGGACTGGAAGGCAAGGATGGCCACCGTGACCAGCGCTGGTTTGATCACCGGCGCCACGATCTGGTAAAGCACCCTGTATTCCTTGGCACCGTCAATGCGCGCGGCCTCAATCAGGCTGTCGGGCACCTGGTCCATGTTCTGCTTGATCAGGAACAGGCCCACCGGCATGGCGAGCATCGGCAGCACCAGCGCCATAAAGGTGTTCAGAAGCCCCGCCTGCTGCACCAGCAGGTACCTGGGGATCTTGACCGCCGCCGGCACAAACATCAGCGCCGCCGTGTTCAGCGCAAACAGGGTGTTCTTGCCGCGGAAGCGCTTTTTGGACAGCACATACGCCGCATTCAGCGATATGTACAGCGTGGCAAGCACCACAAGTGCCGAGGAGAGCAGCGAGTTGAACAGGTACCGCGAGAAAGGCACGCCGCCGCGTGTCATCATGTGCATGATATCCTGGAAGTTTTCCATCGTGGGGCGGTACACCAGGAACCGCGGGGGATAGGCAAACAACTCGTCCATGGGTTTAAATGCGGTCGAGATCAGGTACACGATGGGCAGTGAGGAAAACAGCGCCAGCGGGATGAGGAGCACATAAAATTTCAGCTGGCTCTTGTCAAACCGTTTGGGGTTGACCATGCTGGTGGGCAAGCGCTTGCGCTTGACCCGGATGACTTTTTCCCGTCGTTTTGCCATATCTGCCTGCCTGTCAGTCGCGTTCTGCGAACAGTCGGTTGGCCACACGGCTGAACACCGCGATGATGATCAGAAGGATCACCGACAGCGCCGCGGCGTAGCCCATGTCATATTGCAGGATGCCGTAATCCTCAATGTGGTTGACCATCAGCTGCCCTGCGTACTGCGGCGTGGGGTTGGTGCCGGTCAGTTCCACGCCGATGGAGCCCGCCGAGAAGGCCGTCACGATGGCCATCACAGCGCCAAAGAGCATCTGCGGCTTCATGGAGGGCACCGTCACATAGATGATCTCCTGGAAGCGGTTGCGCACGCCGTCGATGTAGCCTGCTTCAAACAGCTCCGGGTCAATGTTGAGGATGCCGCTCATCATGGCTAGAAAGCCAATGCCCATGCCTGCCCACAGGGTGACCACCACCATGATGGGCATCAGGTATTCGGGCGAGGTCAGGAACTGGATGGGCTCACTGATCAGGTTCCAGTTCATCAGCAGGTGGTTGAGGTATCCCAGCTGGTCGCCGCTGAACACGATTTTCCATATCACCGACATGGCCACACCCGCCGTGATGGAAGGGGAATAGAACAGCAGGGACAATATCGTGCGCGGCCATTTGGGCACCTGGGTTAACACCCAGGCCAAAAGGAACTGCAGCACATAGCCCATGGGGCCGACCAGGATCGCGAACTTGAGCGTATTGGGCAACACATTGCGCAGGAACACCGTATCCTGGGTGAGGATGCTGATGTAGTTGGAAAACCCGATCAGGTACGGCCGCTGTACAGTGTTAAAGTAGGTGAAGCTCAGGAAGATGGCCACCAGAATGGGCAGCCCCACAAAGTAAACAAAGATCAGGGCATACGGCGAAAGCATCACCGGGATGGAGTGGTCGCGGCGGCGCTTCTCCATGGGTACGGCGGGCACCGCGCGCGGGAGGGCTTTGCTCATGGTTTGACTGCCTCCTTCCATCCGTCAATGATGCTGCCGTCCACCGGGACAAAGGGCCTGACCATCTGCCCGGCTTCGTCCATGTAGCCAAACTCCTTGAGTTTGCGGGCGATCACGCGGTTGGACTGCGTGATGGCGGCATCGATGGCGGTTCTGTACGGCTGCCCCTGCAGCACCACCTTGTTCCACGCGTTGGACAGCTCGCGCTCCACCGAGAAATAGGCCGGGTTGCGCGGGATTTCCTTGATTTGGGCAAACTGTTCGGTGATCACGGCCAGCGCGTCCTCGTCATAGCCGGAGCCCAGGCGGAAGGCTTCCAGGTTGGCCGTGTTCCACAGGAATTCCGGGCCATACACCAGGCGCACCGTCTGGCCGAACTTGGCCTGGGTTTCGGTGGACAACCACCATTTCATCAACGCCCATGCCTCATCCGGCATGTCGGTGTTGCCCATGATAAAGCAGCTGGTGGACGATGCCATCTGGTACCGGCGCACCTGACCGCTTTCGTCCCTGACCCCCACGCAGGGCGCGATGGCCCATTGCTCGGCCAGCTCCGGCGCGGCCTCACGCAAGAGGATGTATGTGTCGGAACCTGACATGCCGATGGGCATGGTGCCATAGCGGAAGCTGGCGTAGAAGGACGCGATGGTCTGCGGCAGGGAGTATTTCGTATACAGGTCGGTCATCAGCTGGAAGGCCTGCAATGTTCTGGGGTCGCCCAGCTCCACGCGGGAGCCGTCATCGGCGTAGATTTTGCCGCCAAACTGTTGGATGAAGGGGATCGTCACGCCGAAGTGCTTGAACGAGCCTGCCGAAGCCAGCTGGGTGCCAAAGCTCATGCCGTAGCGTTCCAGCGTGGGCAGCATGGCGGTTACTTCATCCCAGGTTTCGGGCACCGAAAGGCCAAGCTTGGCCAGCACATCCTTGCGGTAGAACAACGCCTGGAAGCTGAGCGTTTCCGGCAGGCCGTAACAGGCATCGTTGATGACATAGGGCACCAGGGTTTCCGAGTTGAACACCTTGATGAACTCACCGAAATCATCAAACTGCCTAAGGTCCAGCAGCGCGCCGCGCAGTGCAAAGTCAAACGGCCTGAAGTTGCTGCCGCTTAGCACCACGTCAGGCCCCAGGCCGGCCGACACCGCCAGCAGCAGTTTGGCCTCATCGGGCATGGAGGAAAGCTGCACGCGGATGCCCGTTCTGGGCGTGAACTCCTGATCGATAAATGTGCGCAGCTGCTCGACATAGTTGATGTTGCGGCCCATCCATATGTTGAGCACGCCTTCCTCGCTTTGCTGCTGGTCGGCGCTGCTGCGCTCGCCGAACGAATAGAAGAAGCTTTTGACCGCCTCGGCCGCTGCCGGCCCGAACGCCAGCATGGGCTGGGGCAGCACGGCTTGCGGCGTATGGATGTACAGGCAGTCGATGCCCATGTTCTGGTGCAGCATATCGGTGAGCAGCGTGGCGATCTGTCCTGCGAAGGAACTGCTGCCCTCGGAATACACGGCCAATGAATTCACCAGTTTGTCGGGATCCTGGGAGAAATCGCGCAGCCGCGTGACGCTAACCCGCACGGGCGCCAGCAGCGCTGGCTCCACCTCGGAAAAGGCGCGCAAACCATTAAGGATGGCTTCCAGCTCGTCGGCCTGGGCGTTGAGCCTGTCGGCGATCCCGGGCATGTATTCCTCAATGGCCCAGTCACGGTGGCGGTCCACGCTGCCGCCGGATATCATGCGGATCTCAAGTGCGGTGTCCGTCATGCTGCCCATCACGTCCAGCAGCCGCCCGTACCAGCCGTACACCGGCTGGGCGGTGGACATCAGCGTCAGCGTGTGCGTGCCCTTGGTCAAGGAAAACAGCGCGGGCTGCCCGTCGGCGGATAAAGTGGTGTTGACGAAGCGGTCCTCGCCTGTATAGGGGAAGGTGGCGGCTTCCATCTGGGCAAACGGGGTGCCGCCATCCAGAAAAATCTGCTTGAACACCGGAAAATCGTTTTTGCTGGGCTGGGTGGATTTGAAGGTGATCTGGTAATCGCCGTCCGCCGGCACTTCAAACTGATAGGTTACGCCCTCACCCGGCGCATACCAGGAGCCCCACGAAAGCGAGTTGATCATCCGGCGGCCGGCCACATAGGGCGTGAGGTTGGGGTTTGACGAACTGTAGGCAAAGGTATAGGAATGGTTTTTGCTGGCATAATGCTCGCCCTGCACGGTCACGAGCGCATCCTGCGGCGCGGGCTGCGCAGCGACCTGGGCGCGGTAAGCATCATAGGCGGGGGGCTGGGGCAGGACGGCAACCGTCACCATGCCCAGATCCACCGGCAGGTTGTTGGTGGTTAATGTGATGGTGTTCTCGCCGGCGCGCAAGGGGAAGAAGAGCCCCTGCGACAGCGCAAACGACTCGCTGTTGAGCACCGTTGTCTGCCACTTCCTGACAGGGACGGGGTTGGCGGGCAATTCGTTGCCGTAGGAATCGTGGGCGTAGTCACGGCTTTCATCTTCCCATATGGCATACAGCGGCGCGTTGCGCGCCTCATAGAAGGGAAACTCGCCGTTGACGCGCACGGACAGGTACGCTTCGTTGATCCCGGGCTCCGGCAGGTAGTAGTCCACCGAGATCTGGTACCAGCCTTCCTGGTCTACCGTGACCGGCACTGTCACCTCGGTGCGAGGTCCAAGCGAAACAACAGGCAGGGCATAGTCGTGCAGGCTATCGTGAAGGGTGCCTTGGGCCGCGATAAAACGATCCGCGGTGACGGTGTGCGAGCCCGCGCCCGGGTTGGCGGCGATCTCATCCAGAAAGGAGAAATAGCGCGGCTCTGCTTCCTGGGCCACGGCAGGCACAGCAAGCAACAACAGCATCGCCAGGCACAGGCACTTCACCAGCCGCATGGCACCCCATCCTTTCCGTATTCGGGCTTCACATGATGTACACGCTCGAAAGGGCAGGGGCTGCACAGCCTCGGCCGCGCAGCCCCTTGTGTGTTATTTGGCCAGGTCAATCCCCATCGCCTTGTAGGCTTCGACGATGGCCGCGTCGCATTTGGCTTTCAGCTCCACCGCGACGTCCGCGGCGGCTTTCTTGCCGGTCAGGAGCTCGTTGGTGATCTCCGGCCACAGGATGTCCCACTGAGAGGGGCCCCAGCCGGGCACGCACTTGAAGCCGTCCAGGTAGCCGTTGGCCATGCCAGCGATGGCATGGGCGACGCCAGGCTTGACTTCGTTGATTTCGCTCCAGGCCTGCAGGGCATTGGCCGTGAAGCAGCCCGGCAGGTCATTCAGGTTGATGTAATCCCAGAACGCGTCAGGGTTCAGGTTCGGGTACTTGGCCATGGCGGCTTCCTTGTTGTACGCCTTGGCGATTTCCACCTTGTCCATGAAGCCCTGCTCGCTGTAGGTCAGGTATTTGACGACCTTCCAGGCGGCGTCGGGGTTGGCAACCGTGGCGCGAACCGCCACCGCGTCGGCCACGATGCCGGTGCGGGCGGTGTTGCCCTTCTCAGCCACGGGCACGGGGTAGAAGTCCCACTCCCAGCCGCCGAAACCATCCGCTTTGTCCAGGCCCAGAGACCATGAGAAATCAAACGACAGCGCGGCGCGGCCCTGCAGGAACGCGGTGTAGGCCGAGTCCACGCCCAGGATGGCCTGGGCTGCTTCCGTGTAGGCATCGCCTTCCAGGCCTGCACCCACCTGGTCCAGCGCCTGTTTCTTGTCGCGCACGTCCTTGGTGGTGTTGATCATCTGGATGAACGCGTCGTCCAGGTTGTACTCCTGCAGGTTGTTGTTGATCAGCGCCCAGCCGGTTTCCGGGTTCAACTGCGGCGGTATGTGGGTGATCAGCGCGTCCGAGCCGTTCACGCCATAGTACTGGCCGGTGGAGGCGGCGTTGACGATGCTCAGGAACTCATCAATCGTCCAGTCATAGCCGGGGATGGGGATGTTCAGTTCGTTGAGCAGCGTCTTGTTGACGATCACGCCGTAGAAGAACAGGCTGTACGGCATCATGTAGGTTTTGCCGTCATACTTCATGATCGTGGAGGGATACCAGGTTTTTTCGGTTTCCGCTTCCAGGTAGGGGGTCAGGTCCAGCAGCCAGCCGTTGGACACGGGCACTTCCGGCGTGGTGATGGAGAAGATGTCGGGCATGGTGCCGGCAGCGGCATGCTTGGCCAGGTCCTCATTGGCAAACCAGCCGCCATTCAGCTCGTGGGGCACGGCCTTGATGTCCGGGTTGGCCGCGTTGAACTTCTCCAGCATTTCCGCCATCAGGACAGAGTTTTGCCAGGTTGCGACCGTCACCACCACGGGTTCGGACGCCATCGCCAGGGGCATGATGCCTGCCAGCAGCATCAGGGACAGCACCAGGGCCAGGATTTTCCGCATATGCTTTCCTCCTTATGTTGGGCGCGTGGAACAGGGAACAAGGCTCCGAAAACCGTGGCACCGGAACACCTGGCATCCCTTTCCTCTTGTGCGCATCATAACATGAGGGAAAACGGAAAGCAACTGCCCCAGTCAACATACACAAGCCCTGAACACTAGCACGGGACACGCCAATTTCGTTGACACGCACCATGGCGCATGGTAGCATCGCCACAGCAGGAGCAGGCGGGTGCCTGCCCTTTGAACGGTGGGAAGCGGAGGCGCGGCACGTGTTTGGAGTAAAGGACTTTGCGCGTGTGCGCCGCATGTACGAGCAATACTGGACGCGCACCAACAAGCGTGCCCTGGTGTACACCGAGGCGCCAAGGGATGGCGCAACATGGTATGAAGCTTCGCTGCCGCCGATGGACTACTGGTTCAATGTCAAGCACATTGTTGCTTCCGCGCGGCACAACCTGTCGCAGTGCGTCTACGCGCTGGAAGGCTACCCGCACATCATGACCTCCCTGGGGCCTGACCTGATGGCAGGCATCCTGGGCTGGGAACTGCATTACAACCAGTCCAGCGAATGGTCGGTGCACCGGGATATGGACATGGCGGAGCTTGCTCAGATTGCCTACCGCAAGGACAACTTCTACCTGCGCAAGATGGAGGACATCCTGACGGAGCTCACCGACGATGCCAAACAGGGCGACTACATCGTGGGCCTGGTGGACCTCAACACGCTGCTGGACGGCCTGGCGGGGCTGGTGGGCCCGCAGAACCTGTGCTACGCCATGGTGGACGAGCCCGAGGAATTGATGGCGGCGATAGCCAGGCACTTCGCCCTGTACAAGGAAGTCTACACGCTGTATGACAGCATCGCCCGCAGGTACCAGGGCGGCTCCACCAACTGGCTGAGCGTATACAGCGACGTGCCGTGGTGCTTTATCTCGCTTGACTTTATTGTCATGCTGTCCGACAGGGACTTCACCCGCTTTGTGGAGCAGCCGCTGCGCGACATGGCTTCCTTTCACGGGCGCAACCTGTTCCACCTGGATGGCGAGAATGCCGCGCGCCATCTGGACAGGCTGCTGGCAATCCCGGAAATCACCGGCATCCAGGTGCAGTGCACCCCGCAGGTTTCAGACCCCGTGGGGTTCTGGATCCCGCACCTGAAGCGCATCCTGGCCTCAGGGAAAACCGCATGGATCTATGCCCAGACGGCCGAGGATGTGCAGCGGCTGATGGACAGCCTGCCGCCCGAGGGGCTGTTCATCAAAACATGGTCGGATTCCGAAAAGGACATGCATGCGCTGGAGAAGCGAGTGCTGGACTTCTACGGCGCGACCGAGTAACCCCATTTCGACGCCAGGAGGGATTGTTGTGTTCAAGGACGCAGCCACGGAGCAACTGTTTGCCCTGCGGGAAGCCCGCTACCTGACCGCCATGCGCGGCGGCACGCCAGACAGGATCCCCATCCGGTTCTTCATGCAGGAAGCCGCGGCGCGGGTGGCCGGCTTTACCATCCAGCAGGTAGCCACCGACTACAACATGGCGTTTGAAGCCACCCGTCAGGCCGGCGAAATGCTGGGCTGCGATGCGGTCATGCTCAACGCCATCTGGAGCACCTACACCGTGGCCAAGGCCGCCGGCTGGCGGTACCTGTATGTGCCGGGCGTGGACGTGGAGCTCAACAGCGTGCTGCAGTTCGGCGAGCCCACACGGCCCGAGGATGAGTTCCTGAAGGAAGACGAGTACGAGGAGTTCACCGAGGATCCCACGGCATTTCTGGTCAACAAATGGATGGCCAGGGCCGGCCGCAGGGTGCAGCCGCAGGGCGCGCCGGTGGATTTTGACCACAACGTGTCCCTGTGGTCCGGGGCGCTCGCCTACGCCAACTACATGCATGCCTTCGGCCCGGCGGCGCAGCGGCTGAAGGAGCAGTCTGGCATCGTGTCGGCCAATGCGGGCATGATCAAAGCGCCGTTTGATATCCTGTGCGACAAGTTCCGCGGCTTCATGAACGCGGCGGTGGACACCATCGAGCGGCCGGACACCGTGATCAAAGCCTGCGAGGCGCTCATCCCGCACATTGTGGCCAATGCGCTGGGCGGCGCCGATCCCGACAAGAAGGCGCCCATCACCATCTGGGCGCACCGCGGATGCGTGCCGTTCATCAGCCATGAGACCTTCAACACCATCATGTGGCCGACGCTCAAGCCGGTGTTTGAGGAGATCATCGCCAAAGGCTACCAGATCCTCTTCTACGGCGAGGGCAACTGGGAAGCGCATTATGACACCCTGCGCACGTTGCCGGCGGGCAGCATCATCTACCACCTGGACCGCGGCAACCCTGAAACCGCGGCGCGGGCATTCAAGGATCGGTTTGCCATCAGCGGCGGCATGTCGTATGACGTATTGGCTCGCGGCAGCCAGCAGGATGTGCGCGATCACCTCAAGGAACTGTTCGCCGTGATGAAGCCGGGCGGCGGGTACATCCTGGACGCGTCCGCCCTGATGCTCAATGATGTGAAGCCCGAGAACCTCAAGGCAGCGGTGGACTACACTATGGAGCACGGCGTGTACAGCCAATCCTCGCCCGCACCCGCGCGGGGCACCGTGACGCCAGCAACCATCCCGCAGGGATTCCGTGCGCCCAATACCGTCAGGCCCTGGTCTGTGGAGAAGCAGGATTACAGGCAGCTGGCGGGCGATGTCGCCATGGTCAAGTCGGCCTGGGAACGCACCGATGCTTTTACGTACAACCATCTGTGGACAACGGTGCTTTGGTAAGCGACCAACTGTTCTGATATAGGGAAAGGAAGGAAACCATGTCAAGAAAGATCAAGTTTGCCATCATCGGCGCCGGCAGCGTTAGTTTCTGCCCGGCCACGTTGGGCGACATCCTGCTCAACGAATCCATCCAGAGCGTGGAGCTTGAGATCGCGCTGATGGACATCCTGCCTGAAGCGCTCAGGGTCAGCGAAGGTTATGCGCGCGCGGCCCTCAAAGCCGTGGGCCGCGATGCCAAGCTGAGCGCGACGACGGATCTCAAAAAAGCTCTGGAGGGCGCCGATTTTGTGGTGTCGGCTATCGAAGTGGATCGCTACCATTACTGGTCGATGGACTTCCACATCCCGCGCCGGTACGGATTCCGCCAGGTATATGGCGAAAACGGCGGGCCGGGCGGCATGTTCCATACCTTGCGAAACCTGGGGCCCACACTGGAAATCGCGAAAGCCATGGAGGAAGTGTGCCCCAAGGCATACCTGCTTAACTACACCAACCCCGAAGCCAAATTGGTGGAGGCGGTCAGCAAGCTGACCAAAACGCCTGTGGTGGGTCTGTGCCACGGCGAGGGCATGGGCGTGGACCAGCTGTCGCAGATCCTCGAAATGCCCAAGGAGGAGCTGGACACGCAGGTGGCGGGACTGAACCATTTCGGTTGGTTCACCAAAATCGCGCGCAAAGGCACGGGAGAGGACCTGTACCCGTTGCTGCGTGAAAAGGAAAAATCCATGCACTGGCTGGCCCATTGGGACGAGCTGGGCCTGACGCGGCTCATGTTCCGCACATTCGGTCTGTACCCGTACCCGGGCACCAACCACATCGGCGAATACATCGCCTGGTCGGATCAGATGCTGGCCAGCGCCATGATCCAGTATTTCCACGACCCCGTCTCGGACAAGCCCTGGCACGGCGGTAAAACGCCGGAGTTTGTGTACAGTTTTTCCGGCAACCCCACCGCGCGGCCGCTGTTTGACCGCTCCGAGAAGCCGCTGGCCGGCGACCCGGGCTTTGAAGCCAACTTCCAGCTGCATGACGGCAAACTGCATACCTCGGGTGAGTACGGTATTCCGATTGCCGAGGCCATCTTCTTTGACAAGCCGCGGCATATCGGCGCGGTCAACGTGCCCAACCATGGCCTGATCGCCAACTTGCCCCAGGGCATGGTGGTGGAAGTGCCGGCCCTGGTGGACGGAAAAGGTGTGCATCCTGTCGCCATCGAAAAGCCGCTGCCGCCCGCCATCGCGCAGATGATCGCCACTCAGGGCACCATCCACCAGCTGGTGCTGGAAGCATACCAGGAGCAATCCCGCAACAAGCTGCTGCAGGCCATGCTGATTGACCCCACCGTATCCACCTACAACAACGCGGTCGCCCTGATCGACGAGATGTGCGAGCGCCAGAAGGAAATCCTGCCCCCGATGCACTGGTAAACCCAACACATATATAGGAGGCGCCTGTGGCCCACGTACGAAATTATGTCGATGTTCTGACGCCGGATGAAGTAAAGAAACTGCACGCCGAATCCCTGGAAGTGCTGGAAAGCGTGGGCATGAGCGTGCCGCACCAGGAAGTGCTGGACGCCTGTCGCAAGATCGGCTGTTATGTGGATGATGCCGCACAGCGCGTGCGGTTCCCGAAAACGCTGGTGCAGGAACTGCTGGATACCTACAAGCCCAAAGAACTCCTTGATGACGCCGCGCCCTCCATCATGGGCGGCGTTTCCACCCAGGTGTTCATCGTGGATTACCCGGGCAATGTGCGCCGGCAGGGCACCATGATGGACGTGCGCAAAGGCGTGCGCGTGACCGATACGCTCAAAAACTACTGGCGTTCCTCGGCCGTGGTCATCCCCAAGGATCGTCCCAGCAACGAAACCGACATCGCCTCCTACCGCGAGCTGTACCTGTACTCCAAAAACCCCGGCGGCACCTACATTCTTTCGCCGGAAAGCGGTAGGGGCATCATCGAAATGGGCAAGCTGATGGGGGAAAAGCCCGGCTATCTGCTGGAGACGGTGAGCCCGTTGGGCTTCATGCATTCCTCGCTGTCCATGGCGCTGGTGTTTGCCAAGCAGGGCATGCCCATCGGCACCGCGCCCATGGTGGTGTCCGGCGCCACCGGCCCCATGAGCCTGTGGGGCGCCAGCGTGCTGGAAGTGGCCGAAATCACCGGCACCAACATGGTCATCTACGCGATGACTGGTGAGTTTAACAACTACATGAGCTTCTCCAGCCACACCATGGACCTGCGCACCACGCTGTGCTCCTTCGGCTCGCCCACGCAGGCGCTGTTTGGCATGGTCTCCGGGCAGATGGGACGGTTCTACGGCTGGGGCGGCGGCTCCAACTCGGCGCTGACCGATGCCTGCCTGCCGGATTACCAGTGCGGCTTTGAGAAGGCTTTCAACGGCCTGTTCGCCATCCTGGGCGGCACCAATGGCATCGGCTGCCAGGGCATCGTGGGCGCAGACCAGGGCATCAGCCTGGAGCAGCTGGTCATCGACAACGACTGGCTGGACGCGTACAACTTCGTGCGCAAAGGCGTTTCCTACGACCCCGAAGCGCTTGACCTCATCAAGGAAATCGGCATCGCCGGCAACTACATCCAAAGCGAACACACCATTGAGAACATGCGCACCAACTACTGGGAAGCGCCTTCCCGCACCCTGTGGCGCGACCAGTGGGAGCCTTGGCGGCAAAAGAACACCCCCGATCTCTACGCCCGCGCACATGAGTACGTCGAGCGCGTTACCGAAGGCTACGAAACGATGGATCCGGTGATCGATGCGGCGCGCGCCCAGGAGATCGAGCGGATCTACCAGGACACGCTGAAGGTCCTTAGGAAAAAAGGCTGACAAGACGTGGCGCTTGAGCACCTGACATACAACGCATACCCCTCGGCATGGTATGACCCTCATGAGGTTCCGTCACAGGACAGAGTGATCCTAAGAACGCTAGCCTCGCGTTTTGCCCTGGCGGCTGCGGATCCCCGTCACGTGCAGTTGCGCCGCCTTTGGGTGAGGCACAACAACCGGGAGCTTGATCATCCCTTGGTCGCGGTATGGGCAGAGAGTTTCCTGGAAATGCCTGAAATTGCTGGGCTGACTTGCCAGAGCCAGGGCGGTCAGCAGCTGGAGTTCCAGCTGCGCCAGCTGTTGTGGCAATATGCGCACGCCCCGGATGACAAGCCGCTGGAGGGGTTTCTCTCCGTGCCCAAGGCCGTGCACAGCACCGGCTGGGGGCTGGAGGTTGTCAAGCATCATGGCGCGCGCGAAGGCGATGCCTGGGGCTTTGAGCAGGTGCTCAAGGGCTATGAGGATCTCAGGAAATTGCGTATTCCGCAACTGCGCTATGACGTGGAAGAAACGGCAAGACGCGCCCAGGGCTGGCAGGACATCTTGGGCGATGTGCTGCCCGTGCGCGTAACGGGCACCAGCGAAGTCGGCTTCCATTTATGCATGCAGTACAGCCTGTGGCGCGGGTTGCAGGCCATGTACGAGGATTTCTACGATGAGCCGTCGTTGCTGGCAGACACCCTGGATTTCCTGGTGGATGCCGAGCTTGACCTGATGGCGCAGCGAGAAGCGCTGGGCCTGCTGGATGTGTGCTTTGACGGCACCTACCAGGGCACGGGGGGCTTTCAGTACTGGGACAAGCCCGCGCCAGCAGGCAACGTGACGCGCGCGGATATCTGGGGCCATGCCGAGGCGCAGGAATTGGCCCCCGTGTCGCCGCAGATGCACCGGGAATGGCTGTTCTCACGGGAGCAGAAACTGCTCAAGGGCTTTGGCCGCACCGAATACGGCTGCTGCGAGCCGCTGCACGACAAGTTGGCGGATGTGCTGACGATGCCCAACCTGGTCAAAGTGTCGGCCAGCCCCTGGGCGGAGCTTGAAAAGTACCGCGACCAGATGCCGCAGGATGTGATCATCTCCTGGAAGCCAAACCCCGCCTGGCTGGCGGGGTCGTGGGATGAGAAGGAAGTGAAGGCGCTGCTTGATCGCGGCATGCGCACCCTGCGCGGCAAGCGCTTTGAGGTGGTGCTGGGCGACCTGCGCACCTGCGGCGGCAGGCCCGAGCGCATCGGGCGGTGGATCGGGCTTGTCAGGCAAAGCATGGCAGACTGCCTGTAAGCGGAAAGCCAAAGCATCCAGGCGTCATGCGTTCAGCAGCGCCTGGATTTCTGTATACACCCTGGCCCGCAGCCGCGGCAGGAAATCCGCATCGCGCGGGTACTCGGTAAAGGTGATGTCCATGCCCGCCAAGTCCTTCACCAGCTGTTCCACATGGGCGCGATCCGTCATGGATTCGAGCATCTGCAGCGCCCGCATATCGTTAAGACCTTCATAGAACACCATCAGGCGCGTGCTGGGCAGCGGGCCGTCCTGCCCCGGGTACACGCTGAAGGCGTCGCCCGACGGGAAGGCGAAATCGGCATCCGTGGTTGCGAATGGGTTGATCTGTGCGCGCGATGCGTGCGCGTTGTAGTGGTTGAAACCCCACTGCAGGAACCCGTCCATCCTGTGCAGGTACAGCTGCACCCCCAGGATGCGCGTGCGGCTGAGCGGCATGGAGAAAAACCGGTTGCTGACCAAATGCCCCTGCGCACAGCAATAATACCCCCAGCGGGGCTTCACATTCGCATCAAGGAAAGGCTGGATATGATCGGTGGTGGGCACGGGGTGGGTGACGATGCCCTCCGTGTACAGGCGCACATCCTGTAACGCGTCGATCACCGGCACGTCGCCCAGCACAGAAGCCAACAGGTTGCGGCCGTAGGCGTACGCCTCGCGCTGGTCGTAGCCGGGCTCGTCCGACACATGATAATAGCAGTTGTTTTCAATGCCCAGCGCGCGGGCTTTCTCGCGGAATGCTGTCAGCAAAGCCGTCAGGAATGCGCGGTAAGCAGGGTCGCGGGCATCCGTGTCCCATCCGAACAGCCGCCTGCGGCGCTTGCCTTCGATGACCACCACCTGCGGCGCGTGCTCCGCGCCCCACTGGGTGAACAGGTGGCCGACCTCAAAGTGGCTGATGCCCTGCGCCTGTGCCATGGCCACAAAACGCTCAAGCCGCGCGAAATCAAAGGTGTACTTGCCGTTTTCCAGATGGATGTCCACCAGCTGCACCGTGGGGCGGTAGAAACCCACGTCCGTTTCCAGCGGCGGGGTCAGCAGCGGTGTCAGGATCGTGTTGACGCCGCTGCGCGCGGCCAGCGCCAGATATTTTTCCGTCAGGGTCCAGAAACGCTGGCTCCACAGCCTGGCGTGGTGCGCCTGCGCGATACAGTCCAGGTACGTCCAGCAGGTATAATGCAGCGTTTGCGCGGGCAGCATCGCGGGCAGGACACGCAATGTGAACGTGCAATCCCCCAGATGCTCGTGCGACCAGGTGTGCTCAAAGCACAGTTGCACCTCATGCTCACCCTCGGGCAGCGGGTTGTCCCGCCCGTCCAGCGTCACCCAGATGCTGCGCCAACCTGCCGATGGGCTCAACCCCAGCCCCCACGCGGGGATCGGCAGCAGGGGGTCGGGGAACAGCCCCGGCTGTGTGCGCTCGTAATACGCATCGGGGCCCGGGTAGGAGGGCAGCTGAGAAGGCACAAGCCCCACCTGGGCGATGTCCGCCCATGGGGCAAGCGCGCCGGAACATGCCACGCGCATGACACCGCCCTGGTCGCTGTTGTACACCACCTGGAAGGAAAACGCCTCATTGCGCAGCGCGGTACCCTTGGCTTCGCTGCGGGCAGGTGCCTGATCCGGGAACACGCGCGTCAGCGAGGGCACTACAAAAAACTCCATGGTTCCTCCTTTGGGCATTCCGATGCTACCCCGCCATTGTAAGCGCTCGGCCGCATGTGTCAACCTGCGGATCACGATGTGTCGCAACGGGATTTTCCTTACAAATATTGTCCTTGCGTTTTCCCCGTGCGGTGCTATAATGCGCTGGTTCTCGGGAGCATCCAAATACCTGAAGGTACAAGGTGGTTTCATGGTGCAGGCAAACCCCGCGGTGTCCACAGGCAGCAAACGATCCTGGCAATCCCGGCTGTACGCCCAGCGTTATCTGCAGGCGATGGCCATTCCAGGCGTGCTGTTCATGCTGCTGTTCAATTACGCGCCCATGTACGGCATCATCATTGCCTTCAAGCAGTTCAAGGTGACCCGTACCATCGCAGCCTCTCCCTGGGTGGGGCTGACCCATTTTCAGGAGTTCCTGGGCAGCGAAGATTTCCTCAACCTGTTGACCAACACCCTGGGCATGAGCGTGATGTACCTGACCATCGCATTCCCCATGGCCATTGTGTTCGCCGTGCTGGTCAATGAGATCCGCTCCCCGCGCTTCAAGCGCGCGGTGCAGACGGTATCCTACCTGCCGCACTTCCTTTCCTGGGCCATCCTGGGCGGCATACTCATCTCCTTCATGGGCGAATCCGGGCTGATCAACGAAGTGCTGGTCAAACTGGGCGTGTTGAAGGCGCCGGTGATCTTCCTGGGCGAAGCGCACATGTTCTGGTGGATATCGGTGTTCTCCGAAATGTGGAAGGAAACGGGCTGGTCGGCCATCATCTACCTGGCCGCCATTGCCGGTATTGACCAGGAGTTGTACGAGGCTGCCACCGTGGACGGCGTCAACCGCTGGGGCAAAATCATCCATATCACCATCCCCAGCATCCAGGGCACCATCGTCATCATGCTGATCCTGGCGATCAGCGGCATGCTCAATGCCAACTTTGACCAGATCCTGATCCTGAAAAACCCGCTTAACGCGCTGCGTTCGGAAGTGTTTGACACGTATGTGTACAGGATGGGCATCGGCACCGGGCGCTTTTCGTATGCGACTGCTGCCGGCCTGTTCAAGTCCATTGTCTCGATGGTGCTTTTGCTGCTGGCCAACCGCGGCTCCCGCGCGCTGACCGGCGACTCGCTGTTTTAGGAGGGCTGGATGGTCAGGGATAAAAGCGCCCGGGGCATGGCTTTCCCGATCCTCAACGGGCTGTTTCTCACATTGTTCTGCCTGTCGATCCTGTACCTGATGTGGTATGTGGTGATCATATCGCTTAATGACGGCGCGGATTCCCTGCGGGGCGGCATCTACCTGTGGCCGCGGGAGTTTACCTTGCGCAACTACCAAAGCGTGCTGGGGGATGCGTCCCTCATACGAGCCTTTGGCGTGACCGTGCTGCGCACCCTGGTGGGCACGGTCAGCAGCGTGTTCTTTACATCGATGGTTGCCTATGCCATGTCAAAGAGGCACCTGTTCGGCCGCAAACTGTACCTGCTGATCGGTACGGGCACCATGATCTTCAGCGGCGGGCTGATCCCGTACTTCCTGCTGCTGCGATCGCTCAAGCTGCTGGACACGTTCTGGGTATACATTATTCCGGCGCTGTTCAGCTTCTACAACTGTATCATCTTCATGTCCTTCTTCCGCACCATCCCGGCCGCGCTGGAGGAGTCCGCCAACATTGACGGTGCCAGCGACTGGCGCATTTTCCTGACCATCATCATCCCCTTGTCCAAACCCGTGCTTGCCACCATCGCGCTGTTCAGCGGCGTGGGGCACTGGAATGACTACTTTTCCGGCGTGGTGTTTGTAAACAACCCGGACCTTGTGCCCATTCAGACCGTGCTGTACCGCATTGTCACCTCGGCTTCCATGGGCAAAATGGCGGTTGCGGTGCCTGGCGTGGCCGCAAAAATGACCTCGTCCATCGCGATCAAGTTTGCCACCATGGCGGTGGCAACGCTGCCGATCATCCTGGTGTACCCTTTCCTGCAAAAATACTTCGTCAAGGGCGTCATGATCGGCGCGGTCAAGGGATGAACCCGGCACAAGCCGGTTCATTGGATAAAAGAAGGAGGCTCTCCCGGATGAAACGCATGGCAAGGATGCTGGCGCTGCTGATGGCGATCCTGCTGCTGCCCACGGCAGCGCTGGCCGTCAACGCGGACGAACCCGCGTGGAAAAGCGACACGCAGGACAAAGGAACCCTGACCTGGTACCTGAATCTTTCCTGGGTGACCGGCGTGTGGGGCGAGGATTGGACCACCGCCTACATGAAGGAAAAGACCGGCTTTGACGTGCAGGTGATTGTGCCTGCCGGCAATGAATCGGAAAAGTTGAACACCATGATCGCCGCCAATGACCTGCCCGATATCATCACCCTGGGCTGGTGGGAGCCGCAGGTGGCCGACCTGATCGCGGCGGATCTGGTGCTGCCGCTGAATAAACTGGCCGACGAATACGACCCCTATTTCGGGCCTGCTGAATAACCCTCAACACGTTGAAAACACTGGATAAATCGCATGATTCATGGTATACTGAACACATATAAAGCCAGTCAAAATAAGGCGTTTGGGGTGTCAGATGTACAGAAAACGTGACTACATTCCCTTTGGAGATGGTTTGGACGCGAATAATCGCTGGGTGAAGATTGCCCGGATCATCCCCTGGGACTTCATTGAGGAGGAGTACGCCAAGAACTTCTCTGAGGAATCCGGACGACCTTCCATCCATTCATCAAGGAACAAGAGAACCTGACGGATGAAGGGACAGTCGCCTATCTGTGCGAGAACCCTTATGCGCAATATCTGGTGGGTCTGAAGGCGTTCCGCAAGGAACCGCTGTTTGACGCTTCAATGATGGTACACTTCCGTAAACGCTTTACCCCTGAACTGCTGCAGCGCGTCAACGAGCTCATGTATGAACGGGCGCATCCGAGCGATGAAAGCAAGCCTGACGACAAGGATGGAACAAAGGTGTCCTGATCCTGGACGCGACGGTTGCTCCGGCGGACATCAAGTATCCGACTGATCTGGGCCTGGTCAATGATTGCCGTGAAAACACCGAGAAGCTGATTGAGAAGCTGTGGGCGTTCAGCAGCAAGACGGGGCACAAGACCGCGTACAACCGCAGGAAAGCCCGGCGGAACTACCTCAAAGTGGCCAAGCAGCGCAAGGCAAAACTGAAAGCGACCAGGCGCGCTATCGGGGAACAACTGGACTATGTCGGAAAGAATCTCGAAACGCTGAACCGGCTGAAGGTAGAAGTTGGTGAGGAAAGACTGAGCCCCTCAGACAAAGAACGGCTTGAAACCATTGAAAAAGTTTATGAGCAGCAGCGCTTCATGCACGGTACGGGAACCCGCAGCTGTCCTGACAGGATCGTCAGCCTGCGCCAGCCGCATATCCGCTGCGTCGTGCGGGGAAAAGCGGGCAGACCCTACGAATTCGGTCAGAAGCTGCACTTGTCGGTAGTCAATGGGTTTACGTTCATCGAAGACCAGTCATATGACAACTACAACGAGGGGGTTCGGCTGCAGGCATCGGCTGAACGGTATAAGGATCGATTTGGCCACTATCCTGAAGCGATTCTGGCAGACACAATCTACCGCAACCGTGAAAACAGAGCCTTCTGCAAGGAACACGGCATCCGCCTGTCCGGTCCGAAACTTGGCCGGCCCAAGAAGGATGGAACTGACGAAAACGACGCTCAGGCCTATCAGGACAGCTGTGATCGCAATATGGTAGAGGGCCGCAACGGGATCGGCAAGCGTCGCTATGGTCTGGATCTGATCAT
>JAGVSV010000240.1 GCA_019137115.1 Bacillota bacterium | reverse complement strand
CCTTCGTCGCTTAAGCAGGCCATGACGGCGCTGGCGTTGGTGGTGTGGAACACCAGGCTGTCCACCGGGTGGGTCTGGCTGGTGGGGAGGATCATCTCCACCGCGTCATCGCCCAGGCTGAAACGCACGTCGGATTCGCGGGTAAAGCCCAGCTCCTCCACAAAGATGCGGCCGGTGTCGGCCTGGCGTTCGCGCGGGACGGCCACGGCGATGTGGTCAATCTTGGTGAACAAATTGCTGGAGAACGGCTCCAGGCGGATTTCCTCGGTGCGCTCGATCAGCTCCAGCACCAGCTCCGCGCCGTTGTCAAAGAACGCCAGGCGGCCGTTGCCGGTGCCGGCGGGCTTGGGCGGGATGCTGAAGAAGTAGCCCTGTTTGGCGATTTTCGCGTAGGCCTTGTCCAAATCCTGGCCCTTCAACAAAAACGCCAGGTGCGCAAAGCCCTGCGCGGTGGGATCCTGCGTGAGGATCAGCTCAATGATCGTGTTGCCCATCTGCACATAGATGATGTGGCCCTTGCCGTCCAGCGCCCACGCGTCCAGGATGACCTTGCCGCCCAGCGCGTCGCGGTACAGGCGCAGCCCCTGCTCCAGGTCGACCATGCGCAGCCCTACGTGATTCAGTTCCTTTACCAACAGGATCCCTCCTTTGGGTGATGTTGCGTTCATTGTAGCACGAATTTATACAGAAAGCCGGGCAAACCGGCGCGAAATGTCGTACAATAGGGCAAGAACATCCCCGCGCGCGGGGTACAAAGGAGAAGCGTCATGCAAAAGAAACGGTTTTTCGTTGCGGTGGACTGCGAGGGCGTGTCCTGCGCGGTGGGCAAGCCCGGTGGCACGCTGGGCGAAAGCGACAACTATGCCTTTGTGCAGCGGCAGGCCACGTGCGAGGCCAACGCCGCCGTGCGCGCGCTGTATGACGCGGGCGCCGAGCAGGTCATCGTGTGGGACAACCACCACAGCGGCATCAACCTGGATTACCTGATGCTGGACAAGCGGTGCGACATCCTGTCCGGCTCCGGGCACCGCGGGCGCTTCCCCACGATTGATGATACCTTCGGCGGCGTGCTGTTCATCGGCTACCACAGCCGGGACAACACGGCCACCGCGGTGATGGCGCACACGTACTCGAGCCTGACGTACCAGTCGTACACCATCAACGGCCGCGAGGTCGGGGAGATGGAGATTGACGCGGCCTTTGCCGGGCTGCATGGGGTGCCGGTGATCTTCGTGTCCTCGGACGACATCACGGTGTCCCAGGCCAAGGACGCCTTCCCGTGGGCGGAAACGGTGGCCACCAAGGTCAGCCTGTCGCACAACTCGGCGCTGTCCAAGCACCCGTTGCGGGTGTGCGAGGAGATCAACGCCGCGGTGACCACGGCCTGTGCGCGGCTGGAGGAGATGCGGCCGTTTACGTTTACAGAGCCGCTGAACGTGGAAATCCGCTTCAAACGCATGGACGCGGCCCAAACCGCGCGCCTGACGGACAGGCACGGGGAACCGTTCGCGCTGACCGATCCGTTCACCCGCGCGGGCACCATTGCCTCCATCCGGAACCTGTTGTAGGGTCCGGCAAGATATATTATTAGCAGGAAAGGAACGTACCATGAAACAGCTACAGGTTGCCATCATCGGCCAGGGGCGCAGCGGGCGCAGCATCCACGCGGAGTATCTGATCACGGAGCCGGACAAATTCCGCATCACCCACGTGGTCGACCCGATGCCCGAGCGGCGCGCCATCGCCAGGGATTTGTACGGCTGCGCCGTGCACGCGGACTATACGGAACTGTTCGGCCACAAGGACATTGACTTTGTGGTCAACGCCACGCCCAGCCACCTGCATGTGCCCGTCGCGACGGATTTAATAAAGCACGGCTTTCACGTGCTGACCGAAAAGCCGTTCGCGCAAACCACCCGGCAGATCGACGACATGATCGCGCTGGCCAAACAGGAAGGGCGCATGCTGGCGATTTTCCAGCAATCGCGCTTCGCGCCGTATTACCAGCAGGTGAAAAGCGTGGTCGCCTCCGGCGTGCTGGGGCGGCTGGTGCAGGTGAGCATCCGCTTTAACGGCTTTGCCCGCCGGTGGGACTGGCAGTGCTGCCAGGAATA
>JAGVSV010000002.1 GCA_019137115.1 Bacillota bacterium | reverse complement strand
TCAGCGGGCGACCTGTGCAAAATGGCGCGGGAAGCGGGCGCGGGCGCGCTGTTCGTGCTGGCGACCAGCGCCGCGCGCGAGGCGCGCAACGCCAACGAGCTGGCGCGGGCTGTGAGCGACGCATGCCAGACGGAAATGTGGGTGATCTCGGGCGAACTGGAAGCGCTGTATGCCTATTTGGGCGCGGTCTGCGCGCTTGCAGACCCCGGCGCAACCGGCGTGATTGATATCGGCGGCGGCTCGGCAGAGATGGTGTGGGGCAGGGATGGTGTGGGGCAGGGATGGCGAGATCGCCTTCTCCCGCAGCATCCCGATGGGCGCGTCGCGGCTGGACCTGCTGCACCCCATCCGTACACCTGCCGATGTGCCGATCGCGGTCAATCTGGCGGCGGACGCCATCGCGCAAGCGCCAATCCCCAACAACCATCCTGCCCAATGGCTGCTGGTGGGGGGCACCGGCGCGGCGCTCAAGGACATTGCGCTGGGCCTGCCGGCGGCCAGCTCGATGCCGGATACCTACACGATCGACCGCGCCGCCATCGCGGCGCAGCTGATCCGCTTTGCCTCGCTCACCCCGGCCGAACGCGTGCTGGTGCCCGGCCTGCCGCATGGGCGGGAGCACATTTACCCGACCGGCCTGGCGGTGCTGCTGGCGCTGATGGACGCGCTGACCATCGACCGCGTCACCGTCACCCTGCGCAACAACACCGACGGTTTCCTTTACTGGTACGCGCTGTCCAACCACAGCGCATGATGCATACGACAACAACGCCGAAAAAGGAGGACACCATGAAGTACGTTCGACTGGGCAATACCGGCCTGAAGGTCTCCAAGCTGTGCCTGGGCTGCATGAGCTTTGGCGACCCGGACAAATGGGTGCACAAGTGGGCGCTGCGCGAAGACGACAGCCGCGAGGTGATCAAGGCCGCGCTGGAGCAGGGCATCAACTTCTTTGACACCGCCAACGTGTATTCCAAGGGCGAAAGCGAGGAAATCCTGGGCCGGGCGCTGAAGGACTTCGCCGACCGGGACGATGTGGTGATCGCCACCAAGGTGTTCAGCCGCATGCGCGATACGCCCAACGGCGCCGGTCTTTCGCGCAAGGCCATCATGAGCGAGATCGACCACAGCCTCAGGCGCCTGGGCACCGACTATGTGGATCTGTACATCACCCACCGCTGGGACTATGAAACCCCGATTGAGGAAACCATGGAAGCGCTGCATGACGTGGTCAAGGCGGGCAAGGCGCGCTACATCGGCGCGTCGGCGATGTACGCCTACCAGTTCCAGAAATCGCAGCATGTGGCCGAGATCAACGGCTGGACCAAATATGTGTCCATGCAGAACCACATGAACCTGATCTACCGCGAGGACGAGCGCGAATTGGTGCCCTACTGCCGCGAGGAGGGCATCGCGCTGACCCCGTACAGCCCGCTGGCGGCCGGCCGTCTGGCGCGCGACCTTTCGGAAACTACCGTGCGCTACGACACTGACACCACCGCCAAGAGCAAGTACGACCATGCCGCCGATGCCGACGCCGCGGTCATCGAGCGCCTGCGCGAGGTGGCGGAAGCTCACGGCGTGCCCCGCGCGCAGATTGCGCTGGCGTGGCTGATGCAGCGGCAGCCTGTGACGATCCCCATTCTGGGCGTCAGCAAGGTCAGCCACGTGACATCCGCCGTGCCCGCGGTGGACATCGTGTTAACCGAGGACGAAATCGCGCGCTTGGAGGAGCCATACGTGCCCCACCGCGTGATCGGCGCCAACCCGCCACCCAAGGCGTAACGGCAAAAACGGGGGAGGTTCCGCCAAAATTGCGCGGAACCTCCCTCTTTTCATCCCGCGCAAGCCACGGGCGCTGACTATCTTTCTGCTGGGGAACCATCCTGCCAGGCCCAATAGGCTTCCAGCATCTCTTCTTCCTGGATGGGCAAGCCACCGCAGTAGCAGCCCACCTTGGGATAGACCCATTGGCGGGTGACGTTGACCGTCACGGCCACTCGCGGCAGGAGGAAGCGGTAAACGACCGGTTTGGGGTCGACAAACGTTACCGTCACCTCGAATGCATCCTGCTGTTCGCCGCTGGCATATGTAAAAAACGTCTCCCCTATAACAGGCGCTGATACGCTTGCTGCAACGTCCAGGTGCAGACCGGTCAACAGCACATCGTCCGTTTCCTTGAGATACCGCGCGTAGAACTCCGTCTTGTCGCTGCCGAGTGCCGTTGTTACGTAGGTGTCCAGCGCGTCGCTGCCTTCCTCGTCAAAGACTTCAATCACGATGCGCCCAATGCCGTACCGATCGGTGCTGCCATCGGTGAAGAGCAACTTGATGCTGTCAAACTCGAAACGACCAGGCACGCGGAACAGCGGTTGGCAGAGGATGCTGCTGGC
>JAGVSV010000064.1 GCA_019137115.1 Bacillota bacterium | reverse complement strand
GTTGCGGGCCAAAACCCGAAACGCCGCCGCACTGTGATGCGTTTATCATAGGCACGAGGGCCTGTTTTGTCAATGAACTTGCGCCCCGGCGGGCCAAACCCTATAATGGAAACGTACAAACAATATCGTTGGGGAGGAACAATACATGAAACTTGCGTTTACCACCCTGGGCTGCCCGGACTGGACGTTTGAACAGATCCTCAGGGAAGCCAAAGCCATGGGCTATGACGCCATTGAAATCCGCGGCATTGAGGGCAAGATGCGCGCCGAGGAGATCGCGTTCTTTGCACCCGGCCAGCAGCAGGACACCAGGCGCGCGGTGGCCGACCATGGCCTCACAATGTGCGCGTTTGGTTCCTCCGTCAGCTTCCATGACACCGAAAAGACCGAGCAGATGTTGGACGAGGGCCGCAAAGCCATTGATGTATGCGCGGCGATGGGCATCCCGATGGTGCGCGTGTTTGGCGATAAAATCCCCGAGGGCCGCACGCCCGAGCAGGCCGCCCAGCTGGCCGCGCAGGGGCTCAGGAAGCTGCTGGCGTACGCCGAAGGCACGCAGGTGCAGATCGTGCTGGAGGTGCACGGCGACTTCAACACCATCGAAGTGATGGAGCACTTGCTGGCCAAGGTGCCGGACGAGAAATTCGGCATCCTGTGGGATGTGCAGCACAGCGACAAAACCTATGGCGACAACTGGAAGCCATTTTACGAAGTGATCAAGCCGCGCGTCAAGCACGTGCACATCAAGGACCATGTGCGCGACAACGGCGCCAACCGCCTAAGCCGCATCGGGGCCGGCGACGTGCCCATCCATGACATCGTCAAAACCCTGGTGGCCGATGGGTATGACGGGTACTTCTCGCTGGAGTGGGAAAAGAAGTGGCACCCCGAGCTGCCCGACGCCGAAACCGAGTTCCCTGCCTATCCCAAGTTCATGCGGGGCTGAGGCAAGGCAGAAAGGCACACCGATGGACAACCGCTCCCCGTGCAGTTATTACGGGCGCGGTTGTCCATATAGGGTGGCGTTGTGTTTGCGGGGTCAGCCGATCCGTTTCGCGCCCATGCGCGAGCGGACAGCCGCTACACACCGGCTGCTTCCGGCAATGCGCTTACCGGTTTGTGGGGCTTTTTTCGTCGGGATCAGCCCATCCGCTTCTTGCACCCTTCTGCCAGCGGGCACCCCTCGCACACCGGCCGCTTCCGGCAATGCGCTTTCCCGTTCAGCACGATCAGCGCGTGCAGCGCGTTGTACAGTGCGGCGTCGCGCGGCAGGTTCCGTTCAAAGTAGGCTTTCACCGCCTGATACCCGCCCTCCGCCAGCGGGTAGCGGCCGCACAGGCGCAGCGTGTAGGCGTCCACCACGAACGTGGGGAAGTCGAACGCGTACAGCAGCATGGCGTCCGCGGTTTCCGGGCCGATGCCGTGGATGGCCAGCAACTCCACGCGCAGCGCCTGCAACGGCTGGCGCTGGACGGCGGCCACTTCCCATCCATACCCCGCGTACCATGCCGTGACCGCCTTTAGCGTGCTGGCTTTGCGCACAAACGAGCCCGCCGGCTTGATCACGTCCCGCAGCCGCGTGAGCGGCATGTCCGCGATGACCTGCGGGGTGAGGTTGTCGCCAAACCCCGCGATGGCTTTTTCCACATTCCCCCACGCGGTGTTCTGCGTGAGCACCGCGCCCACGATTACCTCGTACGGCGTTTCTGCCGGCCACCAATGCGGGTCACCGTAATGGGAAAACAGCGCCGCGTACAGCTCCATAAGGGGCGTGTCGGACGGTACACTGGTCACGCCGGCTTGCGCACCACCAGCAGCAAGCGGTGGATGCGCCCCTGAAGGCACCCGTCCTTTTCCAGCATTTCCTGCGCCCGGTACAGCCGGGGTAGGCATTTCTCCACGGAAAATGAGGGAAGCTCCCATTCGATGATGCGCGCGATGCGCTGCTCCTCATGCCATTGGGCGGCCAACGCCTCCCGATTTGCGCCGAGGTCGCCTGAAGCGTCGGTATCCTTGGCCTTCATATGGTTTTGCCAAACCGCTCCCGCGCCAGCTCCACCAGCTCGGACGGGTGGCGGATGATGGCGTCCGGATGCGCTGGAAGCAGCATGTCCCGGGGCTGGAAGCCCCAGGTGACCGCCACCGCGTACAGGCCCACCGCGTGCGCGCAGCGCATGTCGGTCACCGTGTCGCCCACGTAGAGCCCATGTTCAACCTTCAGGCCGTGCAGCGCCAGCAGCGCGGTCAATGCCGTGGGGTCGGGCTTTAACGGCATGCCCAGCCGCGCGCCTAGCACCGCCAGGAAGTCACGCGCCGGAAAAAAGTGCCCGATGACCTCCCTGGTGTCGGCATCGTCCTTGTTGCTGTATACGATCAGCTTGACGCCCATTTGCTCCAGCGCGTCCAGCGCCTGCGGGATGCCCGCGTACGGCGCGGTGTCCTCCCGGCTGTGCGCGGCGTACTCTTTGGCGTAGTCGCGGTACACCGCTTCCCACACATCCTGCCGGTCGCCTACCGCGCGCTGCGTTAGCTTCTTGGCGCCATTGCCGGTGAACAGCTTGTAGCTGTCAAAGGGATGTTCAGGCAGCCCGTGCCGAACGAGCACGCGGTTCATCGCGCCGCCAATGTCCGGGATGGTGTTAAGCAGCGTCCCGTCCAGGTCAAACACCACAAATTGTTCCATATGCCCTCCTGTGCGGCGATTGTAGCAAACAGGCGTTGGCGCGGCAAGCCAATCAAAAAGCCGGGCGCTTCACAGCGCCCAGCCCGGTCAGGTCAATCGTTTAGATCGCCGCGGCGTAACGGTCGTACGCTTCCTGGTTGATTTCCAGCATGCGGTCGATCTTGAAGTTGGTCGTCAGCGGCGTGATGACTTCGGCTTCGTAGTTGGCAATGTCCAGCTCGCCCACCACAAACTTGGCCAGCACGGAATCCATGAACGTGCCCAGGTCGGTCTCAATGGTGGCCAGCTCGGTGGTTTCGGCCTCGGTGAAGAACAGCGCGGGCATGATCAGGCGCTTGTAGGGCACCTGCTTTTCGTCCGCCTGGCGGGTACGGGCCACCTGCTGCAGCTCGGTGGAGCGGCCTTCGGTGTCCGGGCGCACGTACTTGGGCATCGGGATGCCGCAGTCCGGCGTCAGGTCGCCGCCGCGCACTTCCTCGGTGGAGCGGCCGTCGCTCGGGAAGATCGTGACACGGTTGCCGTCCGCGTCCTCTTCATAGATGACGCCTTCGGGGCCGTAGTGGATCAGGTAGGAGCCTTCCACGGAGTACAGGAAGTCGGCCCAGCGCATCATCAGCTCCACATTGCCGTTTTCCTCGCACTTGTCCGTCAGCGCGAACGTACCGGTGGAGATGCCATAGCCGCCGTGCGGCAGCATGGGTGCGGACAGGTCACTGCCCAGCACCGGCAGCATCGGGCAGGAAGCGAAGAAGGCGTCCTTCTCCTCCGACGTGCCGTCATGGTACCAGATGTTGCCGGGGATGGCTTGCATGGCGATGCCAATGCGGTTCTCAGCGCCCAGTGCGGACTGGTCAGACTGCGTCATGGTCAGGAAATCCTTGGGGATCAGGTTCTCATCGTACAGCGTCTTCATGAACGACAGCCATGCGGTCATCTTTTCGACATTGAACATGCCGAACTGCATCTTGCCATCGTCATCCACATACGCACCGGCGGAGGGCAGGCCAAATGCGCCCAGCCAGATGTTCAGGCCGCCCAGGTTGTCGTACACGGAGATCGGGATCTCGTCGGCCTTGCCGTTGCCATTGGGGTCCTCGTCGCGGATGCGGCGGGCCAGCGCCAGCAGTCCGTCAATGGTGGTGGGCAATTCCTCATCCTTCACGTTGAGGGCTTTGAGGTAATCGCCGTTCACCCACCAGGGGCTCAGGTACGCGATGGGGGCGGAGTTGAGCTGCGGCAGCGCGTAGATCTTGCCGTCCGGGGCCGTCACGGCGCCCTTGACTTCCGGATACATCTCCAGGAACGCGTACAGGTTGGGGGTCAGTTCCTCGGTGATGTAATCGTTCAGCGGGATCAGCACGCCCTGGGATGACCAGTCAACAATCTGGTTGTTGTTGATCATGCAGCCCAGGAGCACCTCGGAGTAGCTCTCGGTGTTGATCGCCAGGTTGAGCTGCTCGGCATATCCATCCAGCGGGATCGTGGTGATGTCAAAATGGATGCCGGTCGCGTTTTCCATCATGCCAAAGAACACCATCTTGTCCCAGTCGCCGTGGATGGGGTGCTTGATGCCCATCAGCGAGATGGTCTTGGGTTCCGTGGTCAGCGGGAAATCCTCATAGGTGATCACAAACTGGGACAGGTCGTACTTGCTTTCCGCCACGGCTCCCAGGGAGCCCAGCAGCATCACGCAAGCCAGGAGGAGGACAAACAGTTTCTTCATGGGTGGTCTCCTTTCTTCTATCATAAAAGGACTGCCTTTCCTTCAGGAGAAGGCTCAGCCTTTTATTGATCCAATCAGCACGCCCTTGACAAAGTAGCGCTGGATGAACGGGTACGCCGCAATCAGCGGGATGGTTGCCACGATCATCGTGGCGTACTTGATGATGGAGGATATGCGGATTTGCTCGGCCATCGTGATCGCGTCGGCGTTGCTGGTGTTTTCCTCGCTGAACTGGGCGATGATCAGAATTTCGCGCAGGAACAGCTGCAGGGAGTACAGGTTGCGGTCCCGGAAGAAAATCATCTCGCCAAAGTAGCTGTTCCAGCGCCCGACGCCAAAGTACAGCGCCATGACCGCGATAATCGCGCCCGACAGCGGCATCACCACGCGCAGGAACGTGCCAAACGGGCTGCACCCGTCAATCTGGGATGCCTCCTCCAGCTCCAGCGGGATGGTGCTCTGGTAGAACGTGCGCGTCAGGATGATGTACCACATGCTGGTGGCGCTGGGCAGAACCACCGCCCACAGCGTGTTGACCAGCCCCAGGTTGCGGTTGATGACATACAAGGGGATCATGCCGCCCGAAAAGAACATCGTCACCGAGAACAGGAACACCAGCACCTTGCGGCCGGGCAGGGGCTTGATGGTCAGCGCGTAGGCGGCCGGCAGCGTGGTCAACAGCGACACGGCGATCTGGATGACCACGTATAAAATGGTGTTGCGGTACCCCAGCCAGATTTCCTGGTTCTGCATGATGCGGTCATAGCCTTCCCAGGTGAGGTCGACCGGCCACAGCCACATGCGCCCGCTGACCACCGCGGACGGCGAGCTGATCGACGCGCTGAGCACATAGATCAGCGGGTACAGCGTGAGCACTGTGATCAGCACGATGAACACGCCGTTGAAAAAGCCGAAGATCCGGTCGCCTGCGGTCTGCGCGATCGGCGAGCGCTTTTTGACCGTGCCGCTGCTTGTCACCATAGCGATGTCTCACTCAGCCGTCCGGCAATGGCGTTGACCAGAAACACCATCACAAAGCTGACCAGCGACTGTGCCAGGCCCACGGCGGTGGAAAAGCTGTACTGCGCGTCCACCATGCCGCGCTTGTACACGTAGGTGGAGATGACCTCCGAGGTGTTGAGGTTGAGGCTGTTCTGCAGGAGATACACCTTTTCATACCCCACGTTGAGCAGGCTGCCGGCGCTTAAAATCAGCTGGATCACGATGATGGGCAGGATGGCCGGAATCTTGACGTGCAATATCTTCTGCCACCGGCTGGCGCCGTCCAGCGTGGACGCCTCCAGCAGCTGCGGGTCAATGCCCGACAACGCGGCGAAGTAGATCACGCTGCTCCAGCCCATGCTTTGCCAGATGCCCGTCCATACATAGATGTGCGGGAACAGCCCTTCCTTGTACATAAAAGCCACGGGCTCCCCGCCCAGGGCAACGATCATGTTGTTGATGATCCCGGTGGTCTGGTTGGTAAAGCTCAGGATCATGCCGCAGATAACCACGGTCGAAATGAAGTTGGGCGCGTAGGTGATGGTCTGCACCACCTTCTTGGTGCGCTGGCGGCGCATTTCGTCCATGGAAAGCGCCAGAATCGCCGGCACCGGGAACCCGGCCACCAGGCCATAGATGCTCAGCACCAGCGTGTTGCGCACGATGTTCCACGCGTAGTAGGACTCAAAAAACTGATAGAAGTATTTGAACAGCGGGTCAGCCCACGGGCTGCCGCCAAAGCCCCGCTTGATCTTGAAGTCCTTGAACGCAATCTGCACGCCATACATGGGCCCGTAGCAGAAGATCACAAAGTAGGCAATCGCCGGCAGCAGCATCATATAGTACGGCCAATACTTGTACACCGCATGCGAAAAGCGCGCAAACAGCGACTTTTTCCTCCCGGGACGCGTAACCGTGGTGTTCAATGAAGTCATGCATACCTCATGGTTCGCGCATAGAAACCGTCTGCGCGCCACCTGGATGATGTGAATTGGATTCGGTTCATCTTATCACCAGGGACGGGTGATGTCAATGCCAGGCCATGACCCTTGACGCCCCGCGCCTGTCCCCGTACACTGGCGGTGGTAGAAACAACCATAAAAACAAGGATCAGGGAGGTTCAGGCGATGGCAGGGGTTATCGGCACCAGCACATTGACGCAGGTGGGGTTTATTGTCAGGGACATTGAGAAGACCAAGAAGAAGTTCGCGGAGTTTTTTGGCGTGCCCGTGCCCAACACGGTGGACGGCGGCAAATACGAGGTGACTGGCACCACGGTGGAGGGTAAGCCTGCGCCGGATGCCAACTGCCTGATGGCGTTTTTCAATGTGGGCAACGGCGTGGCGATCGAACTCATCCAGCCCAACGGGGTCAAGAGCACCTGGCAGGATCACCTGGACCAGCACGGCGAGGGCATCCACCACATCGCCTTCAACGTCAAGGGCATGGATGAGAAGATCAAAGCCATGGAGGACTTCGCCGGCGCCAAATGCGTGCAGCGCGGCAAGTACGGCTCCGGCGGCGGCGAGTACGCCTATCTGGATGCCCACGGCGAAATGAAATGCCTGCTGGAGCTGTTGGAAAATTATTGATCAGGCCCGCCGGGTACGGTGGACGAAGCAGGAGAAGCATATATAGTCGGCTCCGGCAGCGGCGATTACGCCTATGTGGACGTGCAGGGCGAAATGAAATGCCCGCAGGAGTTGCTGGAGAACGATGGATTATGTCCGCCGGGCATGGCGGGTGAAACGGGAGAAGCACATGCGGTTTGTTGTCATCGGCGCCAGCCGGGGGCTGGGCTTGTCGTTAACCCAAAGGATGTTGAAGGACGGCCACCAGGTAGTCGCCACCACGCGCGCGGCGTCCCCGCCGCTGGACGCCCTGTCCGGGGAGTTCCCCGGGCGGTTGCTGGTGCTGACATGCGATGCCACGGATGAAGCCGCCACCCAAGAAGCCGCCCGAAAAGCGGGCGAGTTTCTGGGCCCCATCGACGCGGTGTGCCACAACGCTGGCGTGCTACTGGACAGCGACCGCACGCTGAAGCTGCATGAAAGCGATATTGCCGACCTGCGCACCACGCTGGACATCAACGTGGTCGGACCGGTGATCACCGTGCAAAGCTTTTTGCCCTACATGGCGGCGGGCGGGCGGTTCTTTGTGGTCACGTCGGAGGGCGTGGGCATCACCAGCTGTGGCAGCTGGGTGCCGGCGTATGCGCTGTCCAAAGCCGCGGCCACCAAGGCGTGCGGCATCCTCAACGCGTCGGTCAAGGGGCATGATTTCTACGCCGTGCACCCCGGCCGCATGGACACCGACATGGGGCGCACCACCGCGCAGATCCAGCCCGAGGAAACCGCCGAAGGCATGCTGAAGCTGATGACCGGGCAGGTGCCGCTGTCGCGCGACCACTGGTACATCGACTACCATGGCGTGCCGATGCAGGCGTAAACCATCCCAAGAGCACAAGCACAAACAGACAGCCCGGGCGGTGTTTCATTCGCGCCCGGGCTGTCTGCTGCATTTGTGCCGGATGGACTGGTTTCGGCCCCATCCCATACCAGTTCAAAGCGGTCAAGTCACAACTCGATCCCCAATTCCTTGCCCACTGCCCGGATATGGCGGGAGGCCAGGACGTAGTCCTCCGGGTCGTGCATGTGCTCCAGCATCAGGGGGGTGTCCTTGTCCAGCCTGTTCAGGCACTCCAGGTAGGCGTGGTAATCCAGGCCGCCGGTGCCGGGGCGGCATTCGTCCAGGTGCACGGTCAGCTTGCCGGACAGGGTGATATCCTTGGCGTGGCAGCTGCGGATGTGCGGGCCCAGTTTGTCAAACCACTCCCGGATCACGTCGCCGGAGGCATAGTACTTCTGCGGGCTGGAGATGATGTTGACCGGGTCCAGGTGCGCGGCAAAGCCCTTGCGGTCGATGGCGTGGATCAGGTGGAGGTAGCTGTCCGCCGTGTCCGGGTAGATGAACGGCATCGGCTCCAGCGAATAGGCGCTGTGCCGGGGGTTGACCGCGTCGATGATGCGCTGGGTGATGGTGACAATTTCGTCAAAAGCCTTTGGGGTCAGGTTGTCCGGGTGCGGGCCGTCCCACTGCGCGGAATAGGAGCCCGCGATGTTCACGCAGCAGTTGGCGCCCACATAGTCGGCCAGTTCCAGCTGCCGGATCGCGCGCTGGATGTTCTGTTCGCGCTTGTCGGGATCCTTTTCCAGCGTGTTGTTCCACACGCCCACCTCGGCGATGACCAGGTCGGCGGCTTTTGCCGCCTGCGCATAGCCGTCGATCACCGATTGCTCGGCCCGGTAATCCACCGGGAAATACACCGCCCGGTACCCGGCGCTTTGCGCCGCCTGCGCCCATTGCTCCGGGTGATCAAATTTGCCAAAGAGAAGGCCGCCCAGCCGCATGTTGTTCGCCCCTTTCGAGAGCCGGCTTACCGCACCGGCTTGATGTTCAGGTTGACGCCCAGCTGTTCCTCGCTGTCCACAATCGTCCAGCTGCTGCCGGGGTAGATGCCCACCGTGCGGTCGGTGTCATAGCCCTGCGCTTTCAGCTGGCGGATGACCTCGTCGCGCCGGTCGCCCACCTCAAAGCCCAGGACCTCGTCGCGCCGGTCGCCCACCTCAAAGCCCAGGTGGTGCACGCCGTTGCCATGCTTGTCCAGAAACTCCTGGAAGCTGCTTTCGCCGCCCACGGGCTGGTGCAGCTCGATAACAAAGCCGTCCATTTCGATGTTGCACACCTTGAGGTCACAGCTGACAGGCTGGCCCCGGTATTTGTAGTTGGGCCCGCCCTCCAGGTGGTTGAGCCGGATTTTGGGCGTTTCTATGCCCAGCAGCGCGGCCCAGTGGGCGGCCGCAGCTTCAATATCTTTGACGATGATGTTGATCTGGATGAATCCCTTTTTGTTGACCGGTGGCTGCATATTTGCTCCTCTCGTGGTGGGGTCAGCCCTTGACGCTGCCCATGACCAGGCCGGTGGTGAAGTATTTTTGCAGGAACGGGTACACCATCAGAATGGGGATGGTGGCCAGGAACAGCTGCGCCGCGTTGGTGGTGCGCGCGCTGACCAGGTTCATAAAGCGCCCCAACTCCTGGCTGACGTTGGTGGCGTTGCGGAAAAAGGCCTCCGGGTTGATCACGATGGTTTGCAGGTAGGTTTGCAGCGGGTAGCGATCCACCGTGTTCATATAGATCATGCCGTCATACCAGCTGTTCCAGTGCCCCACAAAGGCAAACAGCGTAACGGTGGCCAGCGTGGGCGTGCTCACCGGCAGGATCACCCGCCAGAGCGTTTGCAGGTGGCTGGCGCCGTCGATGTAGGCGGCCTCCTCCAGCTCCTTGGGCAGGCTGCGCATGAAGTTCATCACCACCAGCATGTTGAACACCTGCACGGCGCCGGGCAGCACCAGCGCCCAGATCGTGTTCATGATGCCGGTGTATTTGACCACCATGTACGTCGGGATCAGGCCGCCCGAAAACAGGATGGTCACCACGAAAAACCAGGAAAACGCCGTGCGCAGCGGGAACTCCTGCGGGGTTTTGGACAAGGGATAGGCGGTAAAGATGATCAGCAGGATGTTGATCGCAACGCCGATGACGGTGCGCTGCACGGTGATCCACAGCGCGCGCAAAAACTGGTCATTGTCCAGGATGAACTCATACGCCGCCGTGGTGACGCCGATGGGCCAGAAGGTGACCTGGTTGGCGGCCACCGCCGTTTTGTTGGAGAACGACACCGCCAGCAGGTTGACAAACGGCAGCACGCACAGCAGCGACACCAGCAGCAGCACCAGGAAGTTGACCACCAGAAACAGCTTGCGGGACGGGGATGCTTTGTGTCTGCTCATATGCCCCTGCCTAAAACACGCGGTAGTTGGCCACCTTGCGGGCCAGCCAATACGACGCGATGATGAACACCAGCGACACCACGGACTTGAACAGCCCGGCCGCCGTGGACAGCGCGAACTGCGCGTTGTTGATGCCCAGGCGGAACACAAAGGTGTCCAGGATGTCGCCGGTTTTGTACACCGCCGGGGTGTACAGGTTGTAGATCTGGTCAAAACCGCCGTTTAAGATGTTGGCCAGACTCAGTACCGTCATCAGCACCACGGTGCTGACAATGCCGGGCAGCGTGATGTGGATGGTTTGCTGGATGCGCCCGGCGCCGTCGATCTCAGCGGCTTCGTACAGGTTCTGGTCAATGCCGGTCAGCGCCGCCAGGTAAATGACCGAACCGAAGCCGAACCCTTTCCAGATGTCGGTGATGATCATCGTGACCGGGAACAGCTTTTGATCGCTCAGGAACCCCACCGGGCCCATGCCCAGCCGCGCCAGGCCCAGGTTGACAATGCCGGTGCGGGACAGGATGTCCTTGAAGATGCCCGCCAGGATGACCCAGGACAAAAAGTGCGGCAGGTACACCAGCGTCTGGAACGTGCGCTTGAGCCGGACGCGGGATATTTCGTTGAGCAGCAGCGCGAAAATCACCGGCACCAGGATGCCGCCGATCATCTTGCCCAGCGAGATAAACACCGTGTTGTAGATGACCGAGCCGATGGTGGGCATGGTAAACAGGTTGCGGAAATTATCCAGCCCCACAAACGGCGAGCCGAAAAACCCCTTGGTGGGGTTAAACTTCTGAAAGGCGATCACCACGCCCACCATGGAGCCATAGCTGTAGATCAGCACCAGGATGGTGGCGGGCATCAGCATCAGCACCAGCGGCAGCTGGTTGCGCCCGCGGTGCGGACGTCCTGCTTTACGTTGCATGCGTTGCTCCGTGCCGGCATGGCCGCCAGAAGCGGCGGCCATGCCGGTTATTCGTCGGTCCTTACCGGGCGGGGTACAGCACTTCCATTTCATCCAGCGTCTGCTGACCGCCGGCGGCCAGCCATTCCTCGACAAACGTGTCAAACGATTCGATGGGTTTCACGCCCGTGATGATGTCCACAAACGCGGTGTCCACCAGGTCGCCCAGCACGGACGAGTTCTGCACCCAGATTTCGGGCATTTCGTTGGCCATGATGTTGGTGTACAGCCAGCCCTTGTCCTTGTAGTCCAGCGCGATCTTCATCGAGCCGCCGTAGCCGTCAATGTACATCTGGCCCCAGGTGCCGTAGGCGTTGGTGTCCTTGGCCAGGGTGCCATCCTCAAAGCCCACCACGTAGTTGTAGTATTCCAGCACGGTGCCGGTCAGCCCCTCGGAGGAGCCGGCCGCCAGCGCCTTGTGCAGGATGGGCGCGAAGTTTTCCGTGGGGATGCCGATGTACATCGGGCACAGGCGGTACTGCTCGTTGGCCCAGTAGGTCTTGAAGTCCTCCGGGTTGGGGGAGCTGATGGCCACCTGCTCGTACAGGTTGAGAATCTTGATGGCGGCTTCGGGGTTCTTGCACGCCGAGCTGATCATGAACAGGTCGCCCACCTGGTTGGAGTTGATGCCCAGTTTGGGCTCATATCCTTCCTTGGTCGGGATCGGGTAGGGCTTGGTGATCACGCCGGTCTGCTGGTAGGAGTAGTTGAACGGGTGCCAGGTGCCCCAGTTCATGTGGTACATCATGCCGATGCGACCGGTGGCCACGTCGCTTTCCATGCTGGCCACGTCCTCGGCGGTGAACTCGGGGTCAATCAGGCCTTCGGCGTACATGTCGCGCACCAGCGCCAGCGCTTCCTTCATGCCGGGCTGCAGGTAGGCAAACGTGATCTTGCCGTCCTCGCCCCTGAAGAACACGCCGCTGTTGCCGTAGCCGGGCACGCCGTACGCGCCCGCCAGCCCCAGCAGCGTGCCGTAGTTGGACTGCACCACCGCCCCGGCCAGGCCGAAGCCATAGGTGTCGTTCTCGCCGTTCTGGTCGGGGTCCTCAAAGGTGAAGCGGCGCGCTAGCTCCACCATTTCCTCCACCGTGGTGGGGGCAACGGCGTTCAGGTTGTCCAGCCAGTCCTGGCGGATCCACAGAAACGGCGCCTGGTGGAAGTTGTCGTTCATGTAGGGGAAGGCGTACAGCTTGCCGTCCACCGTGGCGCCCTCAAAGGCGTCGGCGTAGTCGATGCGGTACTGCTTGACCGCGTCGGTGGCGTACTTTTCGAACACCTCATCCAGCGGCTGGATGTATCCGGCATCAATCGCCTGCTTGAAGAACGTGCGGTTGCTGAAGCGGATGATGTCCGGGAACTCGCCGGAAGCCAGCAGGATGTTCATCTTGTTGTTGTAGGCGTCGGTCGAAGTGTCGGCCGAGAAGGCGACCTCGACGTCGATGTTCAGCTTGTCCTTGATCAGCCGGGACCAGACGTTGTCGTCATACGTGTCCCCGTCAATGAACTGCTGCACGGCGGATGCCTGCACCGCCCAGGTGATGGTGACGGGCTCGGCGTACGGGGTCAGCGGGCCGTCCTCGGTGGCCAGCGCGTTGGCCGACAGGGACAGCAGCATCGCCAGCGCCAGCAGGCAGACGAGCGCGCGTGCGGTACGGGTGTGTTTCATGGTTCTCCTCCTGTGATGTGTTTTATTGCCACGGCGTTCCGCCGCAGGTTTCAGCGATTCCGGATGCGGTAGCTGACAAACGCGAATTGCGTGCTGTCCGGCGCCCAGGAATTGACGTTGATGGTGCCCTGCCCGCCAAACAGTTCGCACAGCGTGCGGGGCGCCCCGCCATTTGCGTCCATCAGGCGCAGCGCCACATTCTTGTGGGGCAGGTGCTCGTGCGGCTCCAGGTCGCCCACGTGGTAGGACAGCAGCACGACCAGTTTCCGGTCCGGCGAGATGTGCGGGAACCAGGTGTTCCACTCCCTGTCAAACGTCATCTGCGTCTGTTCGGAGCCGTCCGCGCGCATGCGCCACGCCTGCATCAGGCCCGTGCGCATGGAGTTAAACCAGATAAACTCGCCTTTGCTGTCATACTCCGGCCCGTCGTTAAGACCCGCGGCGTCGGTCAGCCGCGTTTCCTCGCCGCCCAGCGCGGGGATGGCATACACATCGTATTTGCCGTTGCGCTCGGCGCAGTAGGCCAGGGTCTCCATATCCGGCGACCAGCCGTGCAGGTAGCTGGGCGCCAATGGCGTCACCAGCCGCGGCACCCCGCCTGAAAGCGGTACGGTATAGATGCGGGACTTGCCGTCCTCCTTCGTGTTGTGGCTGAACGCCACATGCTTCCCATCCGCCGACAGCACATGGTCGTTGTTGCAGCGCCCGGCAAAGCCGGTGTCAATCATCCGGCTTTCCAGCGTGTCCAGGTTCAGCTGGTACAGCCGCCCGCCGCTGTTGTAGACCAGGGATTTCCCGTCCTTTGTCCACTCAGGCGCTTCAATGAGCGTGTCAAACTCTTTCAGCACCCGCCGGGTGTTGGTGGAAACATCATAGATTTCGAGGATCGACTCGTCATTGTCCCGGTTCCACGGGTTGTTTGAAGCCACGTTGTTCGCCATTGCACGCACTCCTTGTTTATCGCGGTTGCGCCTTATGTTTTGTATCAGGCACAGTATAGCACATAACCGGGCTTACAATCCCAGGAACAGCTTGGCGGCGGTGAAATAGATGATCAGGCCCAGCGCGTCGACGATTGTGGTAATCAGCGGCCCTGCCATCAGCGCCGGGTCCATGTGCAGCTTGTCGGCCAGCAGCGGCAAAAGGCCGCCCAGCAGCTTGCTCATGATGACAATGGCGGTCAGCGCCGTGACCACCGTCAGCGCCAGCAGCAGGCTGCCGCCCTGCATGGTCATCACGCGCACAAACGTGACCAGCCCCACGCCCACGCTGACCACGATGCTCACGCCCAGCTCCTTCCACAGCACGCGGCTGGCGTCCTTGATGGTCATTTCGCCCATCGCCAGGCTGCGGATGACCAGGGTGCTGGACTGTGACCCGGCGTTGCCGCCGGTGTCGGTGAGCATCGGGATAAACGTGACCAGCAGCGGCACGGTCATGAACACCTGCTCAAAGCCGCCCAGAATCACGCCGTTGATCATGCCGGACACCAGCAGTAACAGCAGCCAGAGCAGGCGGTTGCGCGCGTGGCGCGGGATGGTGGTGTCCAGGTAGCTCGCTTCGCTCGGGTGCATGGCGGCCATCAGCTCCACGTCCTGGGTGGCCTGCCGGTCGGCCAGGTCCAGCACGTCCTCCAGCGCCACCACGCCCACCAGGCGGTTTTCGGTGTCCACCACCGGCATGGCGTACAGGTTGTAGCGCCGGAACTGCGCGATGACCTCGTCGGTGCTTTCGTCGGTGTCCACCTTCTGGATGGGCTTGTCCACCAGCTCCTCCAGCATCTGGTCATCCCGGGCGGTCATCAGGTCATACAGGTTGACGTCGCCCAGCAGGTGGCGCTCCCGGTCGGTGATGTACAGCACGTGGTCCATCGCCAGCTTGCGCGGCGTTTCCCGGATGGCGCGGATGGCGTCGCCCACGGTGCTCTCGTCGGTAAAGCGCATCAATTCCGTTGTCATCACGGAACCGGCGGTGCCGTCCTTGTATTGCAGCAGGCGGTTTAGCTGCGCGCGGGTTTCCGGCGCGCTGTTGAGCACGATGTGCCGGACGGCGTTGGCGGGCAGCTCCTCCAAAAAGTCCACCGCCTCGTCCATGTACAGTGATTCCACCAGCGCCACGGTTTCCGCGTCGGAAAAGGACGTGACCAGCGCCTGCTGGGCCGGGACGCCCATCATCGCAAAGGCTTCGGCCGCCTCGCCTTTGGGCAGCAGGCGGAACACCACCGCCGCTTCGGCCGGCGCCATGTCGGACAGCAGGTCGGACACGTCGGCGGCGTGCTGTTCGGACAGCATCGCGCGCAGCGCGGCGTAGTCGCGCGCCAGTAGCGCGCTTTCGGCCCGCTCGGACAGCGTGCCGGTATATTTATCCATTGTGCTCATGGGCTTTCTCCCCCTTCCATACAAGATTTGCGCATTTTGTGCCGATCGCGCCGATTGGGGCTGATCCCGTCATGCCAAAGGCAACGGCAGCCACACGCGATCGGCATCACTGCCCACAGCCATGCCCTGATCCCGGGCGTCCGTATGCGGGCTGTATTCATCATAGCCGCGCCCAAAGGTTTTGACAAGGCAAGTTATGCTTGTATTTTGCTGGCAAAACCTTGAAAGGGGGTATATACTATCGTGGGATTAATTCGAGAGAAAGTGACAGGGGAGGTATCGGCATGGAAACCAATACCGCCACGCAGGCTGTGGCACAGGCGGCGATCTCACAGAACGCCATCACCACCATTTTCGTGCTGGCCGGGCTGACCATTGTCGCCGCGTTTATCTATGCGGCATGGCTGGCCAAATGGGTGCGCGAACAGAAGAACGAAAACAAGGAAATTGAGCGCATCGCCGGCCTGATCCGCAGCGGCGCCAACGCGTTTATCCGCAAGGAATACACGATCCTGGCGATATTCGTGGCCGTTGTGGCGGTCATCATTTTCCTGTTCCTGCCCGGCCCGGTCTGGCAGCAGCCCAACATCACCAAGAACCTGAACATGACGCTGTGCTACATCGCAGGCGCGGTGTTCTCGGCGATCGCCGGCAAGATCGGCCTGTACGTGGCCTCGCTGGCCAACGCCCGCACGGCGGAAGCCGCCATGCACGGGGTTGAGCCCGCGTTCCGCATTGGCTTCCGTGGCGGCTCGGTCATGGGCCTGCTGGTGGTGGGCTCCTGCCTGCTGGGCGTGATGGCCGTCATGCTGCTGGTGGGCGACGCCACGGCGCTGCTCGCGTTCTCGTTTGGCGCCAGCTCTCTTGCGCTGTTTGCCAAGGCGGGCGGCGGCATCTTCACCAAAACGGCGGACGTCAGCGCTGACCTGGCCGGCAAGGTGGAACTGGGCATCCCGGAGGATGACCCCCGCAACCCCGCGGTTATCGCGGACAACGTGGGCGACAACGTGGGCGACGTGGCCGGCATGGGCGCCGACCTGTTTGACTCCAACGTGGCGTCCATGGCGGCGGCCGTCGTCATGGGCACGGTGCTGGACGGCGGCACGGGCACCAACGTAATGATGGTGTTCTGCTATGCCGCGCTGGGCCTGCTGGCCTCGCTGGTGGGCATCGCCACCGCCAAGGTATCCGACAAGGGCACGCCCACGGGCGCGCTGAACAGCTCCACCTATGTGACCACCGCGGTGTTCCTGGTGCTGACCGCGCTGGCGACGCTGATATTCCCCATCTTCCAGTGGCGCATCTGGGGCGCCTCGGCCGTGGGCCTGATGGTCGGCGTGATCATCGGCCTGGCCACCAACTACTTCACCGACGACAGCAAACCCATCGTGCCCAAGGTGGCGCACGCCTCCAAATCCGGCCCCGCGTTCACGATCCTCTCTGGCGTTTCCTACGGCTTCCTGTCCGTTGCGCCCGCCATGGTCGGTATCGCGCTGTCAGCGTTGATCGCGTACAAGCTGTGTGAGCCGCTGGGCCCGGGCTATGCCATGTACGGCATCTCGATGGCCGCCGTCGGCATGCTCTCGATCGTGGGCACGATCATCTCGTCCGACGCCTTTGGTCCCATCGTGGACAACGCCCGCGGCCTGGCCGAAATGGGGGGCCTGGGCGAGGAAACCATCCGCAACGCCGACGAACTGGACAGCGCGGGCAATACGGTTAAAGCCGTCACCAAGGGCTTTGCCATCGGCGCTGCCGGCCTGACGGTTATCTCCCTGCTGGGCGCGTTCATGAGCGAGGTCAATGTCTCGCTGACGGAAATGGGTCGGCTGGACGAACTGCTGACCGGCTTTAACATCATCGACCCCACCGTGTTCTTCGGCATTCTGGTGGGCGGCGCCATTCCGGCGGTGTTCTCGGCCATGCTGATCCTGGGCGTTGACAAGAACGCGCAGCGCATGATCGCGGAAATCCACCGCCAGTTCACCGACATCAAGGGCCTGAAGGAAGGCGTCGAGGGCGTGGAGCCGGACTACAACAAGTGCATTGACATCGCCACCGAAGGCGCGCTCAAGGAGCTGATCCCCGCCGGCCTGGTTGCCATCCTGGCCACCGTGGCGGTGGGCTTTGTGGGCGGCGTGAACGCCGTGGGCGGCTACCTGCTGGGCAACATTGTCACGGGCCTGCTGCTGGCGCTGTTCATGTCCAACGCCGGCGGCCTGTGGGACAACGGCAAGAAATACATCGAAGCCGGCAACATGGGCGGCAAGGGCTCGGACGCGCACAAGGCGGCCGTCATCGGCGACACCGTCGGCGACCCCTTCAAGGACACCGCCGGCCCGTCCATCAACACGCAGATCACTGTCGTTTCGCTGGTTGCGTCCCTGTTGGCCACCATCTTCCTGAACTGGTCGATCTTCTAAGATCACCGCGGACAAACCTTCCCACCCCTCCGGACGCATCCCATCCGGAGGGGTGTTGTTATGCTCGCGCGCCGGACGCGGCGGGTGCTATACTGCTTTTGATCTAGAAAGGCGGTGCGACAGGGTGAAACGCTTGTGGCTGGCCATGGTGCTCTTCTTCCTCCTGCCGGTGCTACCGGCGGCGGGGGAAGGCGTAGTGGAAATTCACACCCCGCAACAACTGCTGGCCATCGCCGACAACCCCGGCGGGCAGTACCGCCTGGCCGCGCACATCAATATGGCGGACATCCCCTGGGTTCCCCTGCCGTTTGACGGCACGCTGGACGGCGCGGGGTACACCATCTACAACCTGCGCGTCACCCAGCCGGGTGCTGACACCGCGATCACCGTGGACGGCAATGACATCCCCTATGACACGCGCTTTGCCGGGCTGTTTTCGGTGGTACGCGGCGCGGCCATCCGCGACCTGGACCTGCGCAATGTGCAGATCGATGTGGTTACCGGGGACAAATGCTTTGTAGGCGGGCTGGCCGGGTTTGCCGAGGACACGGTGGTTGACAACGTCACCGTCAGCGGGCGCATCCATTTGACCCAGAGCAACGTAATGACCGGCGTGGGCGGCCTGGTGGGCTTTGGCGTGGTAGAGGTCAGGAACTGTGACGTGCAGGCCGAGCTGGTGTTTGTGGACACCAACCAGGACGTGCGCTGTGAGCAGTTCATGGGCGGTATTCTGGCATGTGGGCATGGCGACATTGTGGACAGCGACGTGCGCATCCAGGCGTACGCGTCGGTGTACGGGTATGTGCACATCGGTGGGCTGGTGGGCATGTACCACGCGCACCGGGCGCAGGATCAGGCGCGCAAAGGTGTGATCACCGGCTGTAAGGTGCACGCCGATCACCGGCTGTAAGGTGCACGCCGCGATCGACTTTTTTGAGAAGAACACCGACCGGCGCGCGTACTGCTATGCCTTCACCGGCGAAAAGCTGAACAAGTTGGTTAAAATCAGCGACAACAAGGTGCTGCGTTTCCGCGACAAAGAGCACAAGCGCTACGACAAACCGCTGCTGCCTGAAAAGGACGAGCACCCCGAGTACACGGCAACGGTAACCGCGCCCACCAAAGACGCCTGGGGCTTTACCACCTATACCTGCGCACTGTGCAACTACTCCTACATCGACCACTTCCTGCCGCCTGCCGGGGACTGACCGCGACGGGCAATATCGTTCACCCCATCAAAAAGAGCCCCCGGAGGGGCTCCGATAAAAGGCCTGGGTCGGTTTACCAGCGGCGGCCGGGGCCGAAGTTCCGCTGCGCGGGGGCGGTGCGGTGGTCGCACACGCCGTCATTGTTTTCGTCCTGGTAGTTGGGGCCCTGGGCGTTGCCCTGGGCACGGCCAGCCATGCCGCGGCCCATGCCCTGCTGCTGCATGCGGCCCCGCATGGCGTGGCGGCCCTGTATGTTGGCGCCGCGGCCCTGCTGTTGCATACGGCTTTGCATCTGTTGCATGCGGCCGCGCATCTGTTGCATGCGGCCGCGCATCATCTGCAGGCGGCCCTGTCCCTGCATTGCGGTGCCCAGGTTGTCGCACACGCCGTCGTTGTCCTCGTCCACAAAGCCGGGGGCGTCGGGGTTGGCGCCCTGCGTGTTGCCGCAGTTATCGCATACGCCGTCGTTGTTTTCGTCCACAAAGCCGGTGGGCGGGGTTGCGGGCGCGTTCTGGCGCCAGCGCGGGCCGTACCAGGTGGCGGGGGCTTCGGTCTCGGGCGTT
>JAGVSV010000164.1 GCA_019137115.1 Bacillota bacterium | reverse complement strand
AGTGGATCACGCTGGATCTGGATCGCTGCATCTTCCACGAGAACTTCAACGAGGACAAGCTGCGCGCGCTGCTGGATCAGCCCGACTGCCCCGTTGAGGTAGAAAACCACCACCTCGAAGAGCAGTGGTACGTCCTGCGCTCCCGCAACGGCCCGTCCGCGCGCGAAACGTGCGCCCGCGCCGGCATGGAAGAACTGCGCGCCTACAAACACCGCAGCAGGATCGCCATCGACGCGATGCGGGTGGCGCGTCCCGGACATACAGATGGATAAGGGCGCGGCTGCGCGAAATTCCCCGTGCGATCAACCCGACACTTGGGTACCCGGCGCAACCAGGGAAACCCTAACAAATACGTCATCGGAGGGCCTAACCCATGAGCAAGATGACATCGCATGAGCGATTTACCCGCATGTACCAGCACCGGGAGGCGGACAGGGTGCCCATCCTGGACAGCCCGTGGAAGGAAACCATCGACCGGTGGGTGCAGGAAGGCATGCCTACGCGCGACTATGTGGCGCACTTTGGGCTGGACAAGGTGGCGCACATCGGCGTGGACAATTCCCCGCGCTACCCCGCCAACACGCTGGAGGAAACCGAGGAGTATATCATCTACACCACGTCCTGGGGCGCCACGCTCAAAAGCTGGACCAAGCATGGCTCCACGCCGGAGTTCCTGGATTTTACGATCACCGACGCCGAAAAATGGCTGGACGCCAAGGCGCGCATGCAGGACGACGAAACCCGGGTCAACTGGAAGCACCTGAAGGAAAACTATCCCCGCTGGAAGGCCGAGGGGTACTGGATTTCCGCCGGCCTGTGGTTTGGCTTTGACGTCACCCACAGCTGGACGGTGGGCACGGAGCGCCTGCTGATGGCCATGGTGGAGGAGCCGGAATGGGTCGAGGACATGTACGACACGTTCCTGGAACTCGACCTCAAGTTGCTCGACCGCGTGTGGGACGCCGGCTACCATTTTGACGAGGTCACCTGGCCCAATGACATGGGCTACAAGTTCAACCAGTTTTTTTCGATGCGCACGTTCCGCGCGCTGGACAAGCCGCGCATCAAGCGCGCCGTGGACTGGGCTCACAACAAGGGCGCGGTGGCGCGGCTGCACTCTTGCGGCGACATCAACCCCTTCGTGCCGGAACTCGTGGAGATCGGCATGGACGGCCTCAACCCGCTGGAGGTCAAAGCCGGCATGGACCCGGTGCATCTCAAGCGCACCTACGGCGACAAGCTGACCTTCCACGGCGGCATCAACGCCGTGCTGTGGGACAAGCCCGATCAGATCAAAGCCGAAATCGCCCGCGTGGTGCCCGTGATGATGGAAAACGGCGGCTACATCTTCGCCTCCGACCACTCCATCCCCGAGAACGTCAGCCTGAGCGACTTCACCGGCATCATTGATACGGTGATGAAGGTGGGGACGTATCGGTAGGGCTGTATTGGTTATTGCTGACCGTCCGCAGTGAGCCTCCGGTATACCCCCGGCGTGACACCCTCGTACTTCTTAAACGTCTTAATCAGCGCACTTCCGCTTACAAAGCCGGGGTGCGCTGCAATTTCGTCAATTGTTAACCGGGGATTGAGCAGGAGCTCTTTGGAGCGCGCAATCCGCAACATGTACAGGCTGTCCATCATGCTGACACCATATTGCAGCCGGAACAGCCGCGACAAATAACCAGGTCTGATGCCCAACCGATCGGCAATCACGTTGTTGTTTAGCCCGTCATCGGCAAAGTTTTCCTCGAACAGCTTCATCGCATGGCCACATGCATTGTTTTGCGTTTCGGTTTGCGTATGGAAAGCGCGCAGTTGCCCCAGCGCAGACAGTAGCTGTTCCTGAAATTGATCAAGCGTGTCTGCCCGAAACAGGCCCGCAATGAGTTCGTTTTCGCGCTCCAACCGCACAGCGCCAATCTCGAGAACGATTTTGTTGATCGTGATAATCGCCTGAATTGCAACTGGAAATGAAACACTCCGTCCTGCGATGGGAGGGGGCCGGGCCCTGCCCCCTCAGGCTGCCTCGGCCCGGGCCGAGGCGATTTTTGAGCTATCCCCATTGAGGAGCCTGCGCGGCAGGTTATTGATCCATTCCTCAACCCGCTTGATCTGTCTAGTCGAATACATCCCGATCGCGCTTCCCTTGGGGATAAA
>JAGVSV010000292.1 GCA_019137115.1 Bacillota bacterium | reverse complement strand
TCACTGGGTTCATACGTTGACGGGGCTGTCCTCGGTCACGGCTTCGGGCGTTTCCACCCGCTCAAAATGCATCGCGCCGTCCACAACGGTGGCGTGCACCGCGTCGCCCTTGGTTAGCGTGCCGCTGACGATCTCCTCGCTTAAGGTGTCCTCCACCTTTTTCTGGATCGCCCTGCGCAACGGCCGGGCGCCATACTGCGGATCATAGCCTGCCTGCGCCATCAGGTCCACCACCTGCTCGTCCCAGGTCAGCTTCATGCCGCTTGCCTCCAGGCGCTTGGCAACCGCACGCAGCATCATGTCGGCAATCTGCTGGATCTGGTTGTGGGACAGCGCATGGAACACGATGATCTCATCCACCCGGTTGATAAACTCCGGCCGGAAGATGCGCTTGGTTTCGTCCAGCACGCGGCTCTTCAGGTCCTCATAGTGGATCATTTCGCTCTCATCGGTGCCAAAGCCCATCACCTTGCCGCCGGCAATGTTCTGCGCGCCGGCGTTGCTGGTCATCACCACGATGGTGTTTTTGAAGCTCGTCACGCGGCCGGTGTTGTCCGTCAGCCTGCCATCCTCCAGGATTTGCAGCAGGATGTTGAACACGTCCGGGTGCGCCTTTTCGATTTCGTCAAACAGCAGCACGCTGTACGGCTTGCGGCGCACGGCGTCGGTCAGCTGGCCGCCCTCGTCAAACCCCACGTAGCCGGGGGGTGAGCCGATCATGCGCGATACCGAGTGCTTCTCCATGTACTCGCTCATGTCAAAGCGGATCATGGCGTCCTCATTGCCAAACAGCGCCTCCGCCAGCGCGCGGCACAGCTCGGTCTTGCCCACACCGGTGGGCCCCAGGAAGATAAACGAACCAACCGGGCGCTTGGGATCCTGCAACCCCGCGCGGGAGCGGCGGATTGAGCGGGCCACGGCGGCCACGCCCTCGTCCTGGCCGATCACGCGGCCATGCAAGGTTTCTTCCAGCTTGAGCAGCTTGGCGCCCTCGTCCAGCGTCATGCGCTGTACGGGGATGCCCGTCCACATGTGCACCACCTGGGCGATGTCCTCATAGGTCACCTGCTCCTGCTCGGTCACGCGCATGCGGTTCCAGTCGCCCTTGTGCTCGTCCAGCGCCTGGCGCAGCTGGCGCTCGGTGTCCCTTAAGCCCGCGGCTTTCTCATACTGCTGGTCGGCGATCGCCTCGCGCTTGTCGCGCAGCAGTTCCTCCAGCTGGGTTTCCAGCGTCTTGATCTGGCTGGGCGCAGAGAACGTGCGGATGCGCACGCGGGACGCGGCTTCGTCCATCAGGTCCACCGCCTTATCGGGCAGGAACCGTTCGGTGATATAGCGGTCGGACAGCGAAACGGCGGCTTTCAGCGCTTCGTCGGTGATGCGCACGCGGTGGTGCGCTTCGTACTTGTCGCGGATGCCCAGCAGCATCTGATAGCTTTCCTCCACCGTCGGCTCATTGACCAGCACCGGCTGGAACCGACGGGACAGTGCGGCGTCCTTCTCAATGTGCTTGCGGTACTCGCTGGGCGTGGTGGCGCCCACGCACTGCATCTCGCCGCGCGCAAGGGCGGGCTTTAAAATATCGGCGGCATCCATGCTGCCTTCGGCGCGCCCGGCGCCCACGATGTTCTGCAGCTCGTCAATGAACAGGATCACGTTGCCCTCGGTGCGCACCTCGTCCATGATCTTCTTCATGCGCTCCTCAAACTCGCCGCGGTACTTGGTGCCCGCAATCAGGCTGCCCACGTCCAGCGAGATCAGCCGCTTGTCGCGCAGGATCTCCGGCAGGGAGCCGTCCACGATGCGCTGCGCCAGGCCATCGGCCACGGCGCTTTTGCCCACTCCGGGGTCGCCGATCAGCACCGGGTTGTTCTTGGTGCGGCGTGCCAGGATTTGCACGATGCGGTCAATTTCCGTGTTGCGGCCGATCACCGGATCCATCTGGCCGTTGCGGGCCATCTCGGTCAGGTCGCGGCCAAAGCGCACCAGCGCGGGGGCGTTCTCGCCGTCCTGGGCATCGCCGGACGCGTTCTTCATGTGGCTTTTGATGCTCTCGATCAGTTCCTCGGCGTCACAGCCATAGATGTTGAGAATGCGCATCGCCACGCTTTCTTTTTCCGACAGCAGCGACAGCCACAGTTGGCCGGAGCCGACCGGCCCGCCGCCGGACTGGGCGCGCGACATGGCGGCTTCCAGCACTTTTTTCAGCCGCGGCGTCAGTTCCAGGGATTTGGGGATCTCCTGCCCGGGGGAGGTCAGCTGCACGATGGTTTCGCGCACGCCCTTGAGCGTTAGGCGTTCCGGCAGCGCAGGCACATCGTCGCGCGCCTCGCTGATCAGGCCCAGCAAAATATGCTCGGTGCCCAAGTAATAGTGCTTCATGGAGATCGCGGCCTGCTGCGCCGCTTCCAGCGCGCGCCGCGCCTTGTCATTGAACTTTCCGAAAATAGGCATCATAGCCCTCCTGTAAGGCGTGCCCTCACCATATCGGCACGCAGGTAATTGATTGCGCGTTCGTCGGCCTGGCCGCGCGCGTTGATTAATATCTGTGTGGGACGCGCGTCCCAGAACAGCTGGTCGATGGTGGCAGGGTCGGTAGAAATCAATCCCACGGCCGCGCCCAGCCGGATGTTGCTCCAGTGCGTCAAAAACTCCCGGTGCGGCAGCTTGCGCGCGTAGCTCAAAATGCCAAAGGAGCGCATGACCTGGTCTTCGTAGTTGCGGCTGCGGTTCTCCTTAAAAATCCGGTCGCGCAGGCTGTTCTCGCGGCTATGGATGGACGCGATCGTGTCCTGCATGGCGGAGAGCATGGCTTCGGTGTTCTCCTGGGCAAACTGGTTGGTCAGCATGTAGAGCGCGCCGGCTTCCTGGTCGCGCGGCATTTTCAGCGGCAACAGTTCAAAGCGGCCCTGTGTTTTCAATTCGCCGGCGATCACGCTGACCTGTTTTAGCATGTTGAGCACCGGCAGGTGCAGGATGCTGGCCACCTGTACGCCGGTGCCCGCGTGACGCAGGGATACCGTCAGGTGACCAAACTGGTCGTCGGTGGCATAGGGATGCCCCTGGGCAAACGCGACGGCGATGCCGTCCAGCTCGCGGATGGCGTCACCGGGGTCTGTTACCATCGGGGAGCGCAGCGTCAGATGATCGCTTTCGCCCACCGCGATGCTGACCTGGCTGTCGCGCCGGATCAGCAGGTTGGCCCAGTGCTTATCCTTCATGGTGGGCGGCACCAGCCATTTGTCCTCCATCTCGCGCAGGAAGGTATCGTCCAGGTCCTTGACCGGGTACAGATAATACTTGCTGTCCAGCTTTTCCGACGCTTCCACCGCGCGCGCGACGCAGGTTTCGGCATCCTGGGGCATCCTCAGCGAAAAAGGCAGATCCTCATAGTTTCGGTGCAGGGCCACGCTGGTGGCAAAGACTTGTTCAGACACCCGTGTCACCCTCCCTGGCGCTTTCGCGCAGCCGGTCGCGCAGCACGGCGGCCAGCTCATAGTTTTCGTTGACCAGCGCCTGTTCCAGCTGCCGGTGCATTTCGCGGCGCTTGTTCTTGGGCGCTTCGTCCTGCACGGGCACGGTGCCCGGCGCAATCACCGCGGCAATCCGCTCGCGGAAGCCGTCATAGCATTGGGCGCAGCCCATGCGGGAGTTGCCCGTCAGCGCCCGGATGGCGTGCCCGCAGTTGGAGCAAATGGCCTCCGGCACCTCGGGCGCCGGCTTTTGCGATTGCGCCCTGTCCGCGCGCTTTTTTAGCGTGTCCAGCACCGTCCCGGCGCGCGCCAGGGACTTGGCGATCTCGATGTGCATCTGCTGGGCGCAGGCGGGGCACAGGTTGCGGGACATCATCTGCCCGTTGACGGACATCTGGACGATGACCGCGGCCTCGCGTTTGTTGCAACTGTTGCAAAGCATGGTTACCCCTCCCCTCCCGCCGGCCCGTGGCGGGCCACGGTGGTCAGCATGCTGCGCAGCATCCGCGCGCGCAGCTTGTCCTTGAGCATTTCGGGGATCGGCACTGCCAGCGATTCCGGCGCGATGGCCGAATACATCAGCTGGGCCGTGCGCTGGCTGATGGCGCCCTGCTCGGCCAGCTTGCCGCACAGGATCTGTGCCGCACGCGGCGAGATGGCGTCCCCGATGCGTTCCTCCAGCAGATACTTGAGGAACTCGCCGTTCTTGCGCTGGATCCGGATGATCCGGATGCATCCGCCGCCGCCGCGCTTGCTCTCTGTTACATACCCATGATCGGGCGTAAAACGCGTGGAGAGCACATAGTTTATCTGTGAGGGCGCGCAACGGAAGTATTCAGCCATCTCATTCCGCTTCAGCTCAATCTCCGGTTCGTCCTGTTCCATCATCATGGTTTTGATAAATTCTTCAATGGCGTCACTTAGCCGCATCGTATACCTCCCGTCATTGATGTTCTGACCATCTTTGACTATCAAAAGTATAGCATGGGTTGTCAACACAATCAATGCCAAAAGCCCCTTGCCGGACATCCAAAACATCCTATATACTGCATGCAACGATCACAGGGGAGGTTGACCATGACCCTATATGAAGTTGCCAGGCCCGGAGACGAAGAGGAAATCCTGGATTTTGCCAACCTGGTGTTCAGCCAGGCGCACCGCCCCCACGATTTCCGCGTGCTGCTGCCCAAGATGTACGCGCGCAGGGAGTTTGCGGACTACCACGTCGTCGCGCGGCAGAACGGCCGCATCTGCGCGCTGGTGGGCGTGTGGCCCATGCCCTTCCGCGTGATGGAGGGCCTGACCTTGCAGCTGGGCTATGTGGGCACCGTGTCGGTGCACCCGTACCACCGGGGCGAAGGGCACATGCAAAAACTGATGCCCATGGCGGTGGAGCGCAGCCGGGAAGCCGGCATCGATCTGATGAGCCTGGGCGGCCAGCGCCAGCGCTACCGCTATTTTGGCTTTGAGCAGGGCGGTCTCAAGGTGGACTTTGCCGTGACGGCCGCCAATCTGCGGCACGACATGGCGAAAGCGGACACCGCGGGCATCGCCTTTTCGCCGCTCTCGGACAAGGACGGCACATTGGAGCAGGCGCGCGCTCTGCACGCCAGGGAATGCTTAACCGGCGTGCGCCCCGGCACGATGTTTGAGGAAGCCTTCACCAGCTGGGAGGGCAAGGCCCTGGCGGTTAGCCGGGATGGCACGTTTGTGGGCTACCTGTATATGGTGGGCACCTCGATCGGGGAATGGTCGCTGACCGACAACGCGTTGGTCGGCACCGTGCTCAAGGCCTACATGCAGCAGCACGGCGTGGACGGCCTGCGCATCAGCGTGCCTGCCCATTCGGCCGACCGGATCCGCGCGCTGGACGCCTTTGCCGAGGACAGCTCGCTCAACGACGCCGGGATGCACCGGGTGTTAAACTGGCCCAACGTGATCTCCCAGCTGATGACGTTCAAGAAGGAACTGGTGGGCCTGAAGGAAGGGACCGCCGACCTTGTGATCGAAGACGAGGGCGCCTTCCGCATCACGGTGGATGGCGATGGCGTGCAGGTACATAAGGTTGAGCCTGCCCGCACGCCATCCATCACCCGCACGCAGGCGGTGGGGCTGCTGTTCTCTCTGACCAGCCGCCTGGGGCGCCGGGAGGATGCCTGGCACGACTGGTTCCCGCTGCCGCTCAGCGTTCCGCTGGCGGATTGCTTCTGAAATACCCCATGCTGCGGGAGACCAGCTCCTGCGCGATGATGGACACCATGTCCGGGTGCTCGCGCATGCCGCCATCCACCCATTTGCGGATGATGCCGGCAAAGCCGTGCACCACATAGTCATACGCGTACTCACGGCCGATCTCGGTCTCCGTGGGGAACACGGCCCACACTTCCTGCAGGGTGGGCCGGTTGGCAATCAGAATATGGCGCACAAACGCGGTGCCGTCCGTGCGGAACAGCGCCTGACAGGGGTCCAGGTTTTCCTGGATGTAGCGCAGCACCGACTGCGTGACATTGAACACTTGGGCGGAATCATTCAGCGGCAGCAGCGGCTGCACCAGGCCGGTGATCTCGCTGACCACGCTGGTCTCCAGCGCCTGGTATAAATCGTTGATGTCCTGGTAATGCAAATAAAACGTGCTGCGGTTGATCCGGGCAGCCTCGGTCAGCTCCCGCACCGTGATGTGGGGGAGCTCCTTTTCCTGCAGCTTCAGGACCAGCTGCTTCTGCAGCAGCTTTCTTGTACGCAGTGTCCGCTTGTCCACTTTCTGGGTTTGCATCAACCGATCACCTCTTCCACTCTGTATGGTCAGTATCAAACATAACGATTTGGATGTCAATTGCATTGCGCGCACACCTCGGCTATAATACAGCCTGGTATTCTCAACGGATGTTAAGGAATGTACCGGCTCAGGCGATGGTGGAAAGGACGATGGAATGGATCGTTTCCGCGACGCGGTGATCAAGCACCGCAAGTGGGTGCTGGTGGGCGCGCTGGTGCTCAGCGTGATCTGCTTTTTCCTGATGCGCGGTGTGCGCATTGAGTATGACATGACCACATACCTGCCCAAGGATGTCCCCACCACCCGCGCGCTTGAAGTGCTGGGCGATGCGCAGGTGCCCAATCTGCGCACGCTGATCCCCAACCTGACGCCGCAGCAGGCAAAGGAAGTTAAGCGGCATCTGTCGGATATATCCGGCGTTTCGGAAGTGCTGTGGCTGGACGACACGATGGACCTGGACGCCCTGCCGTGGGAGATGATTCCCCAAAGTACGCGCGATCCCTTTTACCGGGACGGCAGCGCGCTGTACCAGATGACCATCCGGGAAGGGGAAGCGGAGCAGGCGTTGCAAGCCATCCGCGACGCCTATCCCGGCACCGTGTTTCAGGGTGAAGCCGCCAACAGCGCGCGCATTTCCGGCGTTTCGATGGGGGAGGTTGCCTCCATCATGTACTATGTGCTGCCGCTGGTGCTGATCATCCTGCTCATTTCCACGCGGCACTGGCTGGAACCGGTGCTGTTTTTGCTGGCGATTGGCCTGGCCATCATCGTCAACGAGGGCACCAACATATTGTTGGGCTCGGTGTCCTTTGTCACCCAGGCGTGCTCGGCGGTGCTGCAACTGGCCGTGTCCATCGACTACGCCGTGTTCCTGCTGCACGGGTTTGACGACCTGCGGGCACAGGGGGTGGACCCCGAAACCGCGATGAAGCAGACCATGAAAGCCGAAGCTTCCACGATTGCGGCGTCCGCCATGACCACGGTGTTCGGTTTCCTGGCGCTGCTGTTCATGGATTTCGGCATGGGCTTTGACATGGGCATCGTGCTGGCCAAGGGCGTGCTGCTCAGCTACCTGAGCGTGATGGTGTTCCTGCCGGCGATGACGATCACGTTCGCCAAGCTGATCGAAAAGACCGCGCACCGCAACCTGGTGCCTTCATTCAGGCGCTTTGGCAAAACCGTGTCGCGCCGCGGCATGCCGCTGGCCATCGTGGTGCTGCTGCTGTTGCCACTGGCATACATGGGCCAGCGGCAGAACCGGTTCCTGTATGGTTCGGCGGGAATGCACTCGGAGAGTTCCCCGATCAAGCAGGAGGCGCGCGCCATCGAATCGATGTTCGGGCGCAGCGTGCCGATGCTGCTGCTGGTGCCCAGGGAACAGCCCGGCAAGCTGCTGGAGTTGACGGACAACCTGAAAGCCCTGCCCAGCGTGACCGCGGTGATCTCCTACGCCACGATGCCGGGGGTGGAAATCCCGCGCGCGGTGCTGCCGGAAGCCGCCACCAGCCAGTTAACCAGCGGGGACTATGACCGGATCATTGTCAACGGCGACACCGAGGATGAGGGCGACGAAGCCTTCGCGCTGGTCACCGCCATCCGCGACACCGCGCACGCCACCTTTGGCGACGCCTATCACCTGATCAGCGAAAGCGCGGTCAACTATGATTTGAAGGATACCATCACCAGGGATTACCTGGAGGTGCTGCTGATCGGCATGCTGGCCATCGGCATGGTGCTGCTGCTGACGTTCCGCAACGCGCTGCTGCCGTTTGTGCTGCTGGTGGTGCTGGAAGGGGCGATCTGGCTGAACATGTCCATCCCCTACTTTTTGGGGTACGACATGAACTATATTGGGTATCAGATCGTCAGCTCGGTGCAGCTGGGCGCCACGATTGACTATGCGATCCTGCTAACCCAGCGATATATTGAAGCTCGCCGGTCAGTGGGCAAAAAGGACGCCGCGGCGCTGGCGCTGTCCCGCGTCACCGCGCCCATCCTGACCCCGGCATCCATCCTGACGCTGGCGGGGTACCTGCTGAGCATCGTGGTCTCCTCCAACGGCATCATCAGCCAGATGGGCGAGATCATCGGGCGCGGGGCGTTCATGTCCGCGGCCATGGTGCTGCTGGTACTGCCCCAGGTATTGATGTGGCTGGACAAGCCGATACAGAAAACGTTCTTCGGAAAATCCCGGGAGGAGTTTGTCAAATGAAACGGATGCTTGTGCTGCTGGCGGCGCTGCTGTTTGTGTTCAGCGCTGCCGCGCTGGCCGAAACCTACAAGGATGAAGTCGTCTACGCGCTGCTGACCCCTTCGGGGGAAGTGACCGGCGTCTATGTGGTCAACGCCTTTGAAGCCACAGAAGCTGTGGACGTGACGGATTATGGCGACTACGCGCAGGTCGTCAACCTGTCGGGCACCGAGGCGCTGTCCATACAGGAGGGCGCGGTGGCGCTGTCGCTCCCCGAGGGGCGCACCTTCTATCAGGGCGACATGGCGGAAAACAAGCTGCCCTGGGACATCGCGATCACCTACACGCTGGACGGCCAGGAAGCGCAACCGGCCGAACTGTCCGGCGCCACCGGGCACCTGGTGCTCACGCTGGCCGTCACGCCCGCGGCAGGCATGGAAGCCCACAGCAATGGCGCCACCCTGCAGATCACGCTGATGCTGGACGGCGAGAAATGTCTGAACATCGTTTCCGAAAAGGCCACGACCGCCTGGGCAGGGAAGAACCGCACGCTGGCCTATGTGATCCTGCCGGGCGCTTCCGCTACCTACCAGATCAGCGCGGATGTCACCGACTTTTCAATGGCGGGCATCCAGATGGCCGGCGTGCGCATGGCGATGGATGCTGAGATGTATGAGGAACTGACCCGCGCGCGCTTTGAGGGCTCCCCGCTGGCGGACATCGCGGGCAACGCGATCAACTCCTTCCTGGGCGACATGCAGAACGCCCCGGTGGTGTCCTTCGCCGACGCGCGCAACCCCGTGCGCAGCGTCCAATTTGTGCTGCTAACCCAGGAAATCCCCGAAAAGGCACCCGAGGCAACCGAGAAGGAAACACCCGCCGCGCAAACGCCCTGGACACGGCTGATCGCGCTGTTTGGAGAGTAAACAAAAGCGCCTGCATGTTTGTACCGCCCGTTCCCGTTGTATATAAAGAACATCTACAGGACGGGAGGGTGAGGCACTATGGGCGAGACCCGGCACAGCGCGGAAGCGTTTGAGCGGCTGGTCGCCCCCTACGAAAAACAAATCTACTACCTTTGCCTGCGCATCATGGGCAACACCTTTGACGCGCAGGATTGCGCGCAGGATGCCATGCTGCGCGCTTTTCGTTCGATCGGCACGTTCCGGGGCGACGCCAAGGTGTCCACCTGGCTGTACACCATCGCGCACCGCGCCTGCATGGACGCGCTGCGCAATTGTCGGAGGCGGGCTGGGATGCCCCGGACACCGGCCCCACGCCCTATGCCCAGCTGGAAGCAAGCGAGCGCAAACGGCTCCTGGCCGAGGCGCTCAAGCGCTTGAACGAAGAGCAGCGCGCCGCCGTGGTCATGGTCGATTTGCAAGGGCTGTCCTATGAGGAGGCGTCGCAGGTGATGGATGTCCCCTTGGGCACATTGAAAAGCCGCATTGCCCGCGGCAGGCAGACGCTGGTCGATCTTTTAAGCCACTACACGGAACTTTTTTCCCCGAATTCCCGACACAATACCGAAAGGAGGGCGGACTGATGGATTGTACACAATGGCAAGCCCTCCTAGATGCGCACCTGGACGGAACCCTCAATGAGCAGCAGGAACAGGCGTTCACCGAACGCCTGAACACGTGCGGGCAATGCAGGCACCTGTACACCGTGCGCATGGACTGCTTACAGCTGGACGAAACGGCTCAGGTACCGGAGCTGTTTGCCCACAGCTGGCGGCAGAACCTGAAACGGGAGGAAGATGGGATCATGGAACAAACGACACCCCCCAGCCCCAAGCGAAGGCTGAACACGCGCACCTGGCTGCGCGGCTTGTCCATCGCGGCGGCCCTGCTGCTGGTGGTGGGCGGCTCGCTGACCCTGGGGCGGCGGCTGGGCACCGGCACGCCGCAGGCGGACAGCCAGATGGAGTCCTACAGCGCGCCGTACAGCCGCAGCGCGGGCAGCACCCTGCAATCAAACGACAGCGCCATGCCGGCCGTGCCCATGGATGTCAGCGCGGAGGCGGCGCCCGCCCCAACCAAGACCGAGAAGATCATCCGTACCGTGTCGCTGTCGCTGACCACGCGGCAGTTTGAGGACGACCTGGCAAAAATCCAGAGCAACCTGACCGACCTGGGCGGCTACGTCGAAAACAGCGATTTGAGCGCCGACGCCCGCGCCCGGCGCTACGCCAGCCTTCGGCTGCGGGTGCCGGTGGAAAAGCTGGACGGCTTCCTTGAGGATTTGCAGGGCATCGGGTATCTGGTGTCCATGAGCGAGTCCGCGGAGGACGTCAGCGAGCAATACCTGGACGTGGAAACGCGGTTAATTACCCAGAAAGCCAAGATGGAGCGCCTGCAGGCGCTGCTGGAAAAGTCAGGCTCGGTGGAGGACCTGCTGCAAATCGAAACCGAAATCGCCAACACGCAGTACCAGCTGGATTCGCTCACCGGCGCCCTGCGTGGCTATGACAGCAAGGTCAATTACGCGACCGTCTGGCTGACCCTGAATGAGGAAACCATCCCCACCACCCAGGGCGAACCCACCCTGGGCGAGCGCATCCGCGCGGCGCTTTCCGATTCCTGGACGTCTGTCAAGGCGTTCCTTGCGGACGCCGCCGTGTTCCTGGTCGTGCTGCTGCCCTACGCAGCGGTGTTGGCCATCGTCATCTATGTTGTGATTCGCATCGTCAAAAACAGGAGGAAAAAAGCATGAAGAAGCTTTCATTGATCGTGGCCATCGTACTGGCGCTCTCCCTTTCCCTGACCGCCCTGGCGGCGGATGACGCGGCCACCGTGACCGTCACCGGCAGCGCGACCGTATCGCTGTCGGCCGATACCGCCACCATCCAGATTGGCGCCAGCACCCGCCAGCCCACCGTGGCCCAGGCCCAGAGCGAGAATGACGCGATCGTCACCGCGGTGCTTGAAGCGCTGGCTAACGCCGGCATCGCCAAGGAGGACATCGCCACCAGCATGTACAACGTCAACGTTCTCCAGCCCGACCCGTACATGCAGCCTGCCACCACCGAAGTGCAGTATGAGGTGTCCAACATGCTGTATGTGACCATCAAGGACCTGACCAAATTAAGCGCCGCCATCGAAGCCGCCAGCGTCGCAGGCGCCAACAACATCTACGGCCTGTTCTTTGCCAGCAGCAAAAACCAGGAAGCTTACGACCGCGCGCTGACCCGGGCGGTCGAGGACGCCGCGCGCAAAGCCGACGTGCTGGCCAAAGCCGTGGGCAAGGAGTTGGGCAGCGTGGTGTCCATCGGCGATGAACAGATCTACAACGGCATGTTCGGCGTGATGAACAGCATGGAAATGATGGCCAAGGACGCCGGCGCGGTGATCGTCACCGGCGACGTCTCTGTCAGCGCCAATGTCAAGGTGACGTATAACCTGAAGTGGTAATGAAGTGATCATCAAAGGGCGGCCCGTCCATGTGGGGGCCGCCCTTGTTCTTTGTGTTGATCAGCGTTTGTGCGAGGATGCCTGCACCAGCCAGTTGAACAGCGCCTGGGAAGCGGGCATGCCCTTGGCCAGGTTCTCCGGATGCCACTGCACCGCGATGCCGGGGTAGCCGTTGGCGTATTCGATGGACTCCACCATGCCGTCCGGCGAGGTGCCGGAGATGACCAGCCCTTCGCCCAGCGCTTTGACCGCCTGATGGTGGCGGCTGTTGATCTGCAGGGTGTCCTTTCCACTGGCAGAACGGATCAGGGTGTTGTTGCGCAACTGCACGTCATGGATCGGGCCCACGCTGACGGAGAACTGGGCGTGGTCGATGTCGGTGTCATACTGGCTTTTGATGTCCTGGTACAGCGAACCGCCGGCATACACATTGACCAGCTGGATGCCCCGGCAGATGGCCAGGAACGGCGTGCCGCGCTTAAGGAACTGCCCGAAGGTGTACAGCTCCTGCCGGTCGCGCTCCTCGATGATGGTGCCGCAGTTTGGGTGGATGTCCTCGCCGTAGCGATGGGGCGCGATGTCCTCCCCGCCGGGGAAGATGACGCCGTCCACCAGGTTGACCATGGCGTCCCACATGTCCTGCGCGTCCGTCATCGGGAACAGCACGGGCAGCGCGCCCGCGCGCATGACCGCGGTCATGTAGTCGTTGGGGATGTTGACGCGCCGCTTGTTCGG
>JAGVSV010000260.1 GCA_019137115.1 Bacillota bacterium | reverse complement strand
CTGCTTCATGGCGTGCGCTGCCCGGTGATCGGGCGCATCTGCATGGATCAGATGATGGTGGATGTCACCCACGCCCCGGACACGACACCCGGCGATGACGCGGTGCTGCTGGGCAGCCAGGGCAACCAATCCATTGACGCGGAGGAAATCGCGGCATGGCTGGGCACCATCCCGTATGAGGTTTTGCTGCTGCCACGCGCGCGGGTGGCCGTCCGATATGATGAGGAGTAAGTAGCCAATGCAAAAAGCGAACCGCACCCAACAGAAACGATCCCTCGTGTACAAGCCCTACCTGAAAGGCAACTGGGCCTCCAGGCTGGCGGCGCGCCGGGGTTTGAAGATCCTCGGGTACCAGGGCATTTTCGTGTTCTTCTATATTTTTGTGGGACAAGCCCTGATGTTTGACAGCCTGCCCCTGCGGCTGGTCACCAATGTGCTGATCCTTGCCGCGCTGGGCGGATTGTTGTACATGGACGGCATGAAGACGGGGGAGGAGGATGTCGCCTACGCTGAGATCGCCTACACCCGTCAGGAATCCGGGCAGGTCATTCCCAAGGAGGAGCGCGACCGCTGTTTCCATCCCCTCAAGGGCGTGTTCACGGTGCTGATGGGCATGCTGCCGCTGGTGTTGATCGGTATTGCGCTGGCGCTGACCGCCCAGCCGCTGCGCCATCATTTAGGCGCCCTGCCTTCCTGGCTGGAAGGCTACCGCACGCGTGCCGACATCGGGCTGGCCCTGTCCTACTACAACGAAACCACGGGCATGGGCGTGGTGGACGTGCTGCGCATCATCGTGCGGCTGCTGCTTTTCCCGTTTGTGAACATCGTGGGCACCGATTCGCCATCCGGCTTGCTGTGGCTGGAGCGACTTAGCCCGCTGCTGATCCTGCTGGTGCCGATGGCCTACGCCTATGGCTACAGCCTGGGGCGCAAGGCGCGCGCGATGGTGCACGGCAGCATCGCCGATGACCAGAAGCGCCGCGTGCGCCGAGAGCGCAAGGAGCGCAAGCGCCGCCGCGAAAAAGAACCCACCCAGCTGGTCTAGCGATGCGCATCATCGGCGGGGCATTTGGCTCCCGCCGCCTCAAGACGCCTGCCGGGCCGGACACCCGGCCCACGATGGACGCCACGCGCGAATCGTTGTTCAACATCCTGGGCGCGCAGACACAAGGGGCTCGCGTGCTGGACTTGTTTGCGGGCAGCGGCGCGCTGGGGCTGGAAGCGCTCAGCCGGGGCGCTGCGTCTGCCGTTTTCGTGGACGCAAGCCCTGCTGCTGTAAAGGCCGTCACGCAGAACATCGCGTCCCTTGCGGTGCAGAGCCAGTGCCAGGTGCTGCACATGTCCTGGAACCCCGCGCTGGGCCGGTTGCGGAGGGCGGGCGTGCCGTTTGATCTGGTCTTTCTGGATCCGCCGTATGACCTGGCAGCGTCCCCGGTGCTGGCGGCGCTCGCGCAACCCGGTGTGCTGGCAGAAAACGCCACCGTTCTTCTGGAGCGCGACAAGCGGACACCGCCTGATTTCCCGCCGGAACTGTCTTGCGTGCGCACCAAAGCCTATGGCGATACCCGCGTGGACTTCCTGACCTACCAAGGAGGGCAACATGGCCACAGCGATCTTCCCGGGCAGCTTTGACCCGGTTACCAACGGGCACCTGGATGTCATCACGCGCGCGGCCGGGTTGTTTGACCGGCTGATCGTCGCGGTGCTGCACAATCCGAACAAGAGCGGCACGTTTACTGTGCAGGAACGCTTGGGTATGTTAAAATGTGTGTGTAAGCCTTTTGCGCACGTTCAGGTGGAGGCGTTTCCCGGCTTGCTGGCCGATCTGGCCGCACAGCGGGACGCCCGGGTGGTCATCCGCGGGGTCCGCGGCGCGGCGGAATTGGACGCCGAAACCGCCATGGCCCAGGTCAACGGCAAGCTGTTGCCGGGACTGGAAACCATTTTGTTGCCGGCGGCGCCGGAGTGGGCAGGGCTGAGCGCCACGCTGGTGCGCGAGGTAGCCGCCTTTGGCGGCGATGTAGGCAAATTCGTGCCGCCGTGCGCGGCGCAAGCGCTCCAAAGACATTTCAGCAGACAATAAAGGAGGATTTGAACATGGCAAGAAACGAAGTCTTCGCATTGGTGGACGAGCTCACCCTGATGCTGCAGAACGCCAAGAAGG
>JAGVSV010000117.1 GCA_019137115.1 Bacillota bacterium | reverse complement strand
GTGCAGCTGGCCGGCGATGAAGCGTTGGGCTACCTGGCCACGCAGAAAGCCATCGACGGCGGCGGATACAGCGCCATGATTTTCAGCGGCCTGTTTGACGCGCAGGTTGCAGAGCGCATCGTCGCCAGGTGCATTGGCATGATCCATGCCATCATGAAGGAATAAGAAAAAAGGAGCACCGCCATGGCCCGCTTCATCCCCTATCCGTTCTACCACGATGACATGCCGCTGGATCTGTCGTTTGTCTACAAGGATGAAAAGCCCGCCGGACGCCACGGGTTCCTCAAGGTGTCCCAGGAGGGTCGCTTTGCGTTTGAGGACGGCGCGCCGGGGCGCTTCTGGGGCGTCAACTTCAACGGCGGCGCCTGCTTCCCCAGGCACGCCTATGCGGAAACCGTGGCCAAAAGGCTGGCCAAGACCGGCGTGAACCTCGTGCGCTTCCACCAGCTGGACGCGGAGTGGAACACCCCCAACATCTTCGCCTTCACCAAGGGCGAGCGCATCGGCAGCACCCTGCACCTGCACCCGGAGAGCATGGACCGCCTGGATTACCTGGTGTCATGCCTCAAAAAAGAGGGCCTCTACTGCTACCTGGACATGCTGACGTACCGCAACTTCAAGTCCGGCGACGGCGTGGACAACCCGCTGCACCTGATGGACGCGGCCGACCCCTATCAATACTACAACCCGCGCCTGATCCAGCTGCAAAAGCAGTTCATCCGGGACATCTGGACGCATGTCAACCCCTATACCGGCCTGGCGTACAAGGATGATCCGGTGTTCGCGCTGACCGAGATCGTCAACGAGCGGGACTTTTTCAGCCGCCGCAAGCTGGAGATCGAGCCCTATGTCACCGAGTTCCGCACGCTGTTTGACCAGTGGCTCAAAGAAAAGGGCCTCGCCTATGACGCCTTTGCATGCGATGTCAACGCCAACGACGCCCCGCTGATCCGGTTCAAGATGGAGGTGCAGGAAGCCTACTACCGCGAGCTGTACGATCTGATGCGCGAGATCGGCGTACGGATCCCCATCGCGGGCACCAACTGGATGACGGCCAACGCCAACACAAAAGCCAACCTCATGTGTGATTTCATGGACAGTCACACCTATTTCTATGACTGGAGCTGGGGCGAAACCGTCAAGAAGCAATCGCATAGGGCGCTGACCCAGTCCTTTACCGTCGCCATGGAAACGCTGACCGGCGTGCGCCAGCTGGACAAGCCGATGTTCGTTTCCGAATGGGACATGCCCTGGCCCAACGCGTACCGCGCGGAAAGCCCCGTGCTGTACGCGGCCATCGGCGCCCTGCAGGGCTGGGACGGCTGGGCGATCCACACGTACGCCTATGGCACACGGCTTCAGAACATGAAAATCCTGGGCAAGGAATCCTCGTCCAGCACCATCGGCGGCGTGCCCTACCGCGAGGGCATCTACAGCACATGGAACGACCCGGCCAAGTACGGCCTGTTCTACCACGCCGCGCTGATCGCCCGCCGCGGCGACGTGGCGGAGTCCAGGCAGGTGCACGAGGTATTCGTAGAAAACCTGGCGGGCGGCGCGGCAAAAGCTGTCCGGGGTGCAGCGGAAGCCGGCAAAATCGGCGTGCGCTTTGAGGGGCAGGCCCCCCATCCGGGCGCACAGCAGCACGGGGAGAATGATGTGATTGTGCGCGAGGACGCGGGGGAGGTGCGTTCGGACACCGGGGAACTCTACCGATCCTGGCGGCGCAACTACGGCACCATCGACAGCCCGCGCACCCAGTGCGTCTATGGCTTCCTGGCCAGGCAGGGCGAAGTGGCGCTTCACAACTTGAGCGTGCAGGCCGATACCCAGTTTGCCGTGGTCGTGCTGTCCTCGCTGACCGACGATCCGATCGGCTCGGCCGACAACCTGTTGCTGACCACGGTTGGGGAAGCCATCAACACCAACGCCAGATTCGCCGGCGATCTGATGCTGGACTATGGCGAGCCTCCGGTGCTGGTCGAGGTGATCGAAGCGGAAATCGCCATCAAGACCGACCAGCCCAATCTGAAGGTATGGGGCATCACCCCAGAGGGCTTCTACGTGGGCGCGCTCACGACCGAGTACAGCGACGGCACGCTGCGCTTCCGCGTCGGCGACACGCGCCCGAGCATGTACTATTTGATCCAGGCGGAGTGACCCTCCCC
>JAGVSV010000012.1 GCA_019137115.1 Bacillota bacterium | reverse complement strand
CCTCTTACAGTGCGATGTCCAGCCCCACCGGGCAATGGTCGCTGCCCATGATGTCCGCGTGGATGGTGGCGTCATGGATTTTCTCGCCCAGGCGGTCGGACACTACGAAATAATCAATGCGCCAGCCCGCGTTGGTCTTGCGCGCGCTGGTCAGGTACGACCACCAGGTGTAGGCGTCGGTTTTGTCCGGATAAAGCAGCCGGAAGGTATCGGTGAACCCGGCGCTTAACAGCTCGGTCATCTTGCCGCGCTCCTGGTCGGAAAAGCCGGGGTTGCCCCGGTTGGTTTTGGGGTGTCGCAAATCGATCTCGTTGTGCGCCACGTTCAGGTCGCCACAGTAGATAACGGGCTTGACCTTGTCCAGCGCCACCAGGTGCGCGCGCATGTCGTCCTCAAATTCCATGCGGTAGGCGATGCGCTTCAGCTCCGGCTGGGCGTTGGGCACATAGCAGTTGACCAGGTAGAAATCCGGGTACTCCATCGTGATCACCCGGCCTTCATCCGCGTGCAGGTCGCTCAAGCCATATGCCACGGACATGGGCGGGGTGCGCGCGAACACCGCCGTGCCCGAATACCCCTTGCGGTGCGCGGAATGGTAGTACACGTGGTAGCCGTCCGGCGCGAAATCGGCTTGGCCTTCCTGCATCTTGGTCTCCTGCAGGCAGAAAAAATCCGCGCCGCAACTGTCAAAGTAGTCCGAAAACCCTTTGCCCAGCACCGCGCGAAACCCGTTGACGTTCCAGGAAATGAACTTCATAAAAACCTCCTGCGGGAATGCAACAAGTATACCCATCGCCTGCCCATCGGGCAAGTTGGAGCGGCGATCTTCAGGATTGACAGCCGGCGGGCTTGCCCCTATGATGAACGCGAACAACCACATAAAGGAGTGTGCCCACATGACAATGGACAACCTAAGCAAGCTGGAGAAGAAGGTCAGCCGGTCGCTGTGCGCGGAGAATATCAACGGCGAAAAGGGCAGGGGCGGCATGGCCGGCCTGGACGAGGGCATCGCGGCGTCCGCCGCGCGCGACCTGGGCCGCGGGTGGAAAATGAACCCCTATGTGGTGATCAAGCCCGGCGAAACGCTGACGATTGCCGATATTAAGGGCAGCGGCATCATCAACCACATCTGGCTCACCCCCACCGGCCGCTGGCGCAACACGATCCTGCGCATGTACTGGGACGGGCAGAAGAACCCGTCGGTGGAAAGCCCGGTGGGCGACTTTTTCTGCATGGGCTGGAACGAGTACGCGCAGATCAACTCCCTGGCGGTGTGCGTGAACCCCGGCTCGGCGTTCAACTGCTACTGGCCGATGCCGTTCAAAAAGAGCGCCAAGATGACGCTGACGAACATCTCGCCGGACAACATCGTGATCTACTATCAGATTGACTACTGCCTGTGCGAGGTGGCGGAGGACGAAGCCTATTTCCACGCGCAGTTCCGCCGCACCAACCCCCTCCCCTACAAGCAGGACTATACGATTGTGGACGGCATCAAGGGGCGCGGCAAGTTCGTGGGCACCTACATGGCCTGGGGGGTGAACAACACCGGCTGGTGGGGCGAGGGCGAGATCAAGTTCTTTATGGACGGGGACAAGGAGTTCCCCACCATCTGCGGCACGGGCACGGAGGACTACTTCTGCGGCAGCTACAACTTTGAGGACCCCAAGACCCACGCCAACTACGCGGCGTTCTCCACCCCGTACTCGGGGCTGCACCAGGTGATCACGCCCAACCAGCTGTATAAAAGCCAGTTCCGCTTCGGCCTGTACCGCTGGCACATCACCGACCCGATCTACTTTGAAAAGGACCTGCGCGTCACCATCCAGGCGCTGGGCTGGCGCGAAGGGGGCCGCTACCTGCCCTTGCAGGATGACCTAGCTTCGGTCGCCTTCTGGTACCAGACGCTGCCGCACGCGAAGTTCCCGGCGCTGCCGGACAAGGACTATCTGGAAGTCATCTGACAGAAAGGAAATGACTATGTATCAGGCGGATGCAAAACGTTACCACACGATGCAGTACCGGCGCGTGGGCAAAAGCGGGCTCAAGCTGCCGCTGGTGTCCCTGGGGCTGTGGCACAACTTTGGCGGCGTCACCCTGTTTGAGAACAGCCGCGAGATGGTGCTGGGCGCGTTTGACCTGGGCATCACCCACTTTGACCTAGCCAACAACTACGGCCCGCCGCCGGGCAGCGCCGAGGAAAACTTCGGGCGCATCCTCAAAAACGAGCTGAAGCGGTACCGGGACGAGATGATCATCTCCACCAAATCGGGCTTCTACATGTGGGAAGGGCCGTATGGCGAGTGGGGCTCCCGCAAGCAGCTGCTGGCGAGCCTGGATCAAAGCCTCAAGCGCATGAAGCTGGACTATGTGGACATCTTCTACCACCACCGCCCCGACCCGGACACCCCGCTGGAAGAAACCATGGGCGCGCTGGCGCACGCGGTCAAAAGCGGCAAGGCGCTGTACGTGGGCATCAGCAACTACAACGCCGAACAGGCCGACAAGGCGATCACGATCCTCAAGGACTTGGGCATCCACTGCCTGATCCACCAGCCGCGCTACAACATGCTCGACCGGCGGCCGGAACAGGGCCTGTACGACGTGCTGGAAAAGCACGGCGTGGGCGCGATCCCCTATTCGCCGCTCGCGCAGGGCCTGTTGAGCGACCGGTATTTAAACGGCATCCCGGAGGATTCCCGCGCGGCGGGCAGCAGCGTGTTCCTAAAACATGACGCGGCATTTGACGAAACCATTGAGAAGAGCCGCAAGTTGGCCGAACTGGCCGAAAAGCGCGGCCAGACGCTGGCCCAGATGGCGCTGGCCTGGCTGTTAAAAAGCCCGGTCACCGCGTCGGTCATCATCGGCGCGAGCAAATTGGGCCAGATCCAGGACTGCGCCAAAGCGCAGGACAACCTGACGTTCACGGAATCCGAACTCAACGAAATCGACGCCATCGCGCAGGGGTGAGGCGGAAGTAACAGTGCAACCAGCTTGGCCGGTCTTTCGGGACCGGCTTTTTTTGTGCGGTCGAATATTTGAACACTGCTTTCCGTATATATGGTTGAGGAGGTGAGGACATGGCGGAGACCGGTGCTGTTCCGTTCGATCGCGAGGAGCGGCTGACGGCGTGGGTTCGCACGCACGGCGAGCCCATCCTGCGCACCTGCTTTGTGTACCTGTTGGACAGGGCGCAGGCGGAGGACGCCATGCAGGATACCTTCCTGTAAGCATGGAAGAACATGGATCAATTCGAGGCCCGGCAGGAGGGCAGCGAAAAGGCGTGGCTGATGCGCATTGCCATCAACGTGTGCCACGACTACCGCCGCACGCGCTGGTTCCGGCACGTGGACCGGGCGCGGGCGCTGGAGGACCTGCCAGACAGGTACCTGCGCGTTGACCCGCAGGAGGACAGCCTGCTGATGGATGTGCTTGCGCTGCCCATCAAGTTGCGGCAGGTGATCCTTTTGTACTACTACCACAGGATGACCATGCAGGAGGCGGCGGAGGTGCTGCGCGTCGCGCCGTCCACGGTGTACCACCGGCTGAAGAAAGCGCAACAAATGCTCAAGATTACGTTGACGGAGGGGGAGAACGATGCGGAGCGCCTGGGTGAAACGGGCCATTGACGTGGGGGCTTACATCGCTGACGGTGACGGACACGGATGTGCGCCGCATCGTTGCCCACGCCACAGGAGGAACAAAAGTAAAACGGAAAATATCTTTGGCGCTGGTGCTGGCCATTGTGCTGGCCACCCTGGCAGCCACCGCGCTGGCGGTGATTACGGTGAGGGAACTGGGGCAGGTCATTGCCCGCAATGAGAAGGAAAAGGGCGCGTTCACGCACTGGACGGTGGATCAGAAGGTGATGCTGGTGCGCTCGCTGGAGGAACTGGGATTCATCGAAATGACGAGCGAAACGGAGGCGCTGACCGCAGGCGGCATGGACGCGGAAAGCGTCGGCAAGGCGGCCGACGATCTGATCGCGGCGTACACCGGTAAGCCGGCCAGCGAAGCCAATTTCCTGACCATCATGCAGGTCGCGATGGGGCCGTTTGAGGGCTGGACGTATGCGGAAAAGGCCTGGTACTCCCAGCTGATGCGCGAAGTGGGGCTGGACGCCTATGAGGTGCGCGTGAACTTTGAAATCCCGGAGGCCAACGAGCCGCGCGACACCCAGGCGTACTGGGCGGTGAACTTTGAAGCCCCCGACGGGATGAGCGAGCAGGACCGGCTGTTCATCTCCTTCCCCGTCTACGTGCACCCAGACACCGGGGAACTGCTGTGGGACGTGGAGGACATGCTGGCCTGGCGGGAACAGTACAAGCGCCCCGACAACGAAATCCACCGCGCGTACGACGCGCTGGGCGATGAGGTGGACGCCATGCCGTTCCGCCTGTGGCCGCTGGATCTCAAGGCGCGGTTCAGCCAGAAAGTGGCCCCAATGATCCATGACATGGTGGCCAGCGGCGACCTCTCCCCCATCACCCTGATGGGCGCGGTGAACACCGACCTGCTCGCGCAGGCATCGTTCGTGTACGGCGTGCCGGGCGAATCGAATATCGCCCAGGAGCAGGCGCTGGCGATTGCCAAAGAAGCGCTGGGCAAAGCATACGGCCTGGACGAAGCCGCGTTCGCGCTGTACCGGGAGGGCATCGTGTACTTCGACATCACCGACCCGGACAAGCCGCTGTGGCGGTTCGTATTCAGCGGCGGCTCGCTGGACTGGCTGAAGGCCGAAGGCGGCGTGAACAACCCGCTGTCCGACCTGGTATACCGCGCTGAGGTTGATGCCCGCACAGGCGAGGTGGTGACGGCGGAGGTACTGCCGTTTGAATTGGCGGGGACGTGGAGGACAGGATGCGGTGGTATTGAAGGACGGGAGCATAATGCACATTTTGTAGCAGCAAGGGAATAGGAGGGACGGATGTGTTCGCTTCACTGGGGCCAGGTCACATCGACCATTTCCTCCCCCAGCTCGCCATCCTTAAAAGAGCGGATGTTTTCATCGCCCATGCCGGGTTTAACAGCGTACATGAAGCGATGTACTTTGGCGTCCCCATGCTCGCACTGCCGCAGCATGGTGACAAAGCGCGTGGTTGCCCTGGGTCTGGGCGTCATGGAGGACATGACGGCGCTAACGCCGGACAGCCTGCGGACGAAGATCGGTGCCCTGCTTGAGGACAGGGATATGAAGGACAAATGCATGCGGATGTCGGAGGACATGAAAGCTGCCGCAAAGCAGGACACAACCGTGCAACACCTGGAGGCCGATGCGGCGTCTTGGAGAGCAGTGAGGTAAACATCCGCTGGTGCGGGGCAACCATCGGTACACTTCGTCAAACATCATAGAACAAATCACCCGCCTAGAACAGGCGGGCGCTGTTGCCGCGATCACACGGGCTTGCAGATATACGAGCTGGCCCTGGTATCCACCTGAAGGACTTCCACCCCGGAAAAGCACGCCTTCATGTCATGCAGGCAGGCTTTCATCTCGTCCTCGGCGTGGCGGATGAAGTGGAAATAATCGCCGCCCTCCAGCCATTCAACCAACGTCGTCAGCAGCGACCGGGTGCCGTTGTAGTCGTGGATGATCACAACCTCCCGTGCCACCCGGCCCATCTCGGCGTACAGTTTTCGCCGGTCATCGGCTTGCAGGCCATGTGCGACATAGGAGGCGATGACCAGATCAAACGCATTGTCCGCAAACGGCAGCCTATCCAGCGCGCTGCCCTGAAGGAACCGGATGCCCTTGTTTTCGGGCTGGCGCCTGGCCACGTCCAGCATTTTGGCGGCGGGGTCTATGCCGGTCACGGTCAGGCCCCTTTCGTTCAGCACCGCGCACAGCGCGCCGGTGCCGCAGCCCACATCCAGAGCGGATTGAAAGGCATCAACGTCCATTTTGTCCTTGACCTGATCGGCAATCCGGGCGTACCGCCGTTTCTGGCGGGCATAGAACAAACCGTACACCGGCGCGATGCGGTCGAACAACCGGGTGCTTTTCTTTTCTGCCAAGGGCAAACCCCCGCTTGGTGGCGGTCAGAAGGGCTGGCTGGACAAGTCGGTGCGCGAAAGCAGGGGTTGCCCGCGCTGCAGGAGCATCAGGTCAACCGGTCAGGTGTTGCTGTCGTCCCGCTTTTGCAGCAGCACCGCCAGGATGACGATCAGTCCTTTGAACGCCTCGCGCAGGAACGGTGGGACGCCCATTAAGTTGAGCAGGTTGTTCATCACCGCGAGGATCAGCATGCCCAGCACCGTGCCGATGATCGACCCCCGGCCGCCGGACATGCTGGTGCCGCCGATGATGACCGCGGCGATCGCGTCCATTTCGTGGCCTGAGCCTGCGTTGGCATAGTCCATGCTGCCGATGCGCGCGATCTGGATGACCGCGGTGATCGCCACCAGCCCGCCCATCAGGGTGTACACGCGGCGCTTGACGCGCTTGACGTTGATACCCGACAGGCGGCTGGCGCGCTCGTTGGAGCCGATGGCAAAGATCTGCCGCCCAAACACCGTGTGCAGGCTGACCACGTGCAGGATGGCCGCCAGGATCAGCCAGTAGATGATGGGCAGGATGATCTCCCCGCCGATGCGGAAGTTGGAGATGTTGAGGAACTCTTTTGGGATGGTGGGCGAGGAGCGCTGTGTGAACTGCTGGGTCACGCTGCGCAGGATTTTCATCATACCCAGGGTTGCGATAAACGGCGGCAGCCGGCGGTTGGCCACCAGGTAGCCGGTGGATTCCCCCAGCGCCAGACCCAGCAGCACGCCCACCAGAATGGCGATGAAATAGGCGGGGATGCCGGAAATGCCCAGCGCCTTGAGCAGGCCGTTGGGCCCCACGTCCACCAGCGCCATCACCATGGCGCCCACCGCCACGAGCGTGGAGCCCACGGCCAGGTCAATGCCGCCGGACACGATGACAAACGTCATGCCCAGCGCCACGATGCCCACGCCGGCGTTGTTGCGCAGCAGGTTGATCCAGTTGCGGCCCCAGGCGGTCAGCCAGTCGCCAAAGCTGGGGTAGTCAAACCCCAGGGCGATGGTCTGCACCACCACCATCAGCAGCAGCGCCAAGCCGGTAGAAATCAACGGCTGCCGCTTCCACAGGCGCACGGCACGGTCCCTTGCGTTTTTCAAGCGCTCCATAGCTTCCCCTCGTCCTGTCCCACGGTCAGCCGCCGGTGGACAGGCGCATGATGTCATATTCGTTGAGCATGGCGCCGGACACCTCCCCCGCCGTGCTGCCGTGGAACAGCACCAGCGCGCGGTCACACAGGCGGACGATCTCGGTGGCTTCGCTGCTCAATACCACAATGGCGGTGCCCTCGCGCGCCAGGCGGTGGATGATGTGGTAGATCTCCTCCTTGGCGCCCACGTCCACGCCCTGGGTGGGGTTGTCCAGGATCAGCACCCGCGGCGCGATCGACAGCCATTTGGCCAGCATCACCTTTTGCTGGTTTCCGCCGGACAGGCTGGTGATCGGGTCGTCATCCTGCCCCATTTTGATGCGCAGCGCGTCGCGCTGGGCGTGGAAGGCCGCGCGCTGGCGGTGCTCGTCCACCATGCCGTTTTTGGCAAACTTGGGCCAGGTCACGATGGAGCCGTTGTCCAGCACGCTCAAGTCCTTCAGGATGCCGTTGGTTTTGCGGTCGCGCGGCACATAGGCGATGCCGTGCGCGACGGCCTTGGCGGGGGAGGCGATCGTCAGCGGCTGCCCGTCCATCAGCACCTCGCCGGCGGTATACGGCAGGTCGCCAAACACCGCACGGAACACCTCGCTGCGCCCGTCGCCCAGCAGGCCGGTTACGCCCAGCACCTCGCCCTGATGCACGGTGAAGCTGATGTCCCGGAAATACGGCTCGCTAGTTAAGCCATGGGCGGCCAGCACGGGCTTGCCGTGCAGCTGCGGGGCGGCTTTCTCCTCCATCACCAGGTCGTGGCCCACCATATAGCGCGAGAGGTCGGCAGTGGTCACGCCCTGCATGTCGCCGTGCGCCACCAGATACCCATCCCGCAGCACCGCGTAGCGGTTGCACAGCGTGACCGCTTCCTTGAGCTTGTGGGAGATAAAGATGATGCCCACGCCCTGCCCCGCCAGCGTATGCAGCAGCGTGAACAGATGCTCCACCTCCGGGTCGGTCAGCGTGGTGGTGGGCTCGTCCATGATGATCAGCTTGGCGTCCATCTGCAGCGCGCGGCTGATCTCCACCATCTGCTTGTGGGAGGCGTCCAGCTCGCGCACGGGCATGGACGCGTTGAGCGTGATGCCCATGCGGTCAAACACCGCCAGGGTTTTGTCGATCATGGTCGCGTGATCCAGCAGGCCGTTGGGGCGCTTGAGTTCCCGGCCCAAAAACAGATTCTCATAGACGCTCAGGTCATTGACCAGGTTGAGCTCCTGGTGGATAAACGCGATGCCGGCGTTGAGCGAATCCGACGGCGTCAAAAAGCGCGCGCCCTGCTCGTCCAGCAGGATCTCCCCGCGGTCGGCAGGCAGCACGCCGCCCAATATGTTCATCAGCGTGGACTTCCCGGCGCCGTTCTCACCCAGCAGCGCGCAGATGTCGCCGCCGTTTAACGCAAAATTGACATCAATCAGCACGCGGTTGTCGCCAAACGCCTTGTGGATTCCCCGCATCAAAAGGTTCAAAAAATGCCGCCCTCTTTAAGAAGCGCCACAGCCCGCTGGGGCCGTGGCGCTTCTGTTCTGGTGCTCAGTAGACGGAGTTCTCGTCCAGGTATTCCTCGTAGTTGCCGCGGTCGACGATCGTAGTGGGGATGGTGACGACCTTCTCCACTTCCTCGCCCTTGAGGATGGATACGGCCATGTCCACCGCGTCGCGGACCATCAGCGGGCTGTACAGCGCGCTGGCGATCCAGATGTTCTCGTTCTCGGGCATCATCTTGAAGTATTCCTGGCTGCCGCCGCCGCCGGTGATGACCTTGATGTCGGTGCGGTTGGCATCGCTGATGGCCTGCAGGGCGCCGATGGAGGTTTCATCGTCCAGGCTGTAGACCGCATCGATCTGCGGGTTGGCGGACAGGATGTCGGCAAAGTCCTTCAGGCCGTCCTCGCGGGTGAACTTGGTGGCATACTCGACCACCTTGAGGTCAGGCGCGATTTCCTTGACGGTGTCCAGGAAGCCCTTCATGCGCAGCTCGCTGACCGAGCCCGAGGTGGGCACGGGCAGGGCCACCACCGTGCCGGTGGTGCCGATCTTGTCCACGATGTACTTGGCGCCTTCCACGCCCATGCCTTCGTTGTCGCCGGTGATCAGGTAGATGCCCTCGGCGTCAATCTGAATGTCAAAGTTGACCACCACGATGCCCCTGTCAATGGCGGCCTGGATGGGCACTTCCATGCCCTCCCACTGCGGGAACGCCACGATGGCCTGCGCACCCCAGGTGATCAGGTCATCCAGCTGGGCGGTCATTTCCTCGGCGTTGGTGGAGGTGGCCATCTTGTAATCCACCGTGTCCTTGAGCGCGATGGCCTGCTGCTCGGCGTTGTAGGCCACGCCGGCCACCCAGCCGTGGGTCACGGCCGGCGCCAGAATGCCGATTTTGTACTTGGGGGTTTCCGCCTGCGCGCTCATGCTGACCAGGCCCAGCGCGAGCACCAGGGCAATCACCAGGGACAGGAACTTCTTCATCGGAGATCCTCCTATCAAATTGGTGTTCCGGCCAGCGCATCGCGCAGA
>JAGVSV010000321.1 GCA_019137115.1 Bacillota bacterium | reverse complement strand
CATTTCCACCGTGGTGCTGGTGTCCATGATCCTGCAGTTTACCGACATGAACTCGGGCTTCATTAACCAGATCGGCAAGGCATTGGGTGGAGAGGCCGTCAACTATATGGGCATGCGGGAGTATTTCCGCTCCATCTACGTTTGGACAGGCGTCTGGCAGGGGTCAGGCTACAGCGCCGTGATCTATCTGGCGGCGCTGGCAGGCGTGAATACCGAGCTGTATGATGCGGCACTGGTGGACGGCGCCACCAAGCTCCAGCGCGTGCGGCATGTCGACCTGCCTTCCATCGCGCCCACCATCATCACGCTGTTTTTGCTCAACACCGGCTCCATTCTGGCGGTGGGCTTTGAGAAAATCTACCTGATGCAGAACAGCATGAACATTTCCGTCAGTGAAGTGATCTCCACCTACGTGTACAAGATGGGCATCCAGAACGTGAACTACAGTTACTCCACCGCCGTGGGCCTGTTTAACGCGCTGGTCAACTTCGCGATGCTGGTGCTCTCAAACTACATCTCCAAGCGCGTGACGGAGGTGGGATTATGGTAGAAAGAAGAGTGACGCCCATCCGGCGCGCACGCATGCAGCGCGTGCTGTCTGACAAGGTGTTTGACGCGATCGTCTGGATCTTCCTGACCGTGGTATCCATCCTGGTGCTGTACCCACTAATCTATGTTGTCAGCGCGTCCTTCTCCTCCGCCCAGGCTGTGATGGCCGGCCGCGTGTGGTTCCTGCCGGTGGAGTTTTCGGTGTCGGCGTATGATGCGGTGTTCAAAAACAGCGCCATCATGACCGGCTACATGAACTCCTTTCTGTACATGGTGCTGGGCACGTCGCTCAACATCGTCATGACGCTGCTGTGCGCGTTCTGTCTATCGCGCAAGGAGTTCTTTGGCCGGGGGATTATGGGCGGCATGCTGGTGTTCACGATGTTCTTCTCCGGCGGCTTGATTCCGACCTACCTGCTGATCCGCGATCTTGGGTGGCTGAACACGGTCACGGCCATGATCATTCCCAACGCCATGAACGCCTGGTATGTCATCCTGATGCGCTCGTTCATGAATTCCGCGATCCCGGAGGATTTGTATGAATCGGCCAATCTGGACGGCTGCACGCCGTATGGCATGCTCTGGCGTATCACGGTGCCCCTGTCCGGCTCGATCATCGCGGTGGTGGCGCTGTACGTGGCAGTGGGCATCTGGAACAGCTATTTTGACGCGTTCATCTACCTGACCAACAAGGATCTCTACCCGCTGCAGGTGGTGCTGCGCAATATCCTGATCCTCAACCAAATGGACTTCAACGTCGTGCAGGACCTGCGCGAGCTGGCCACCCGCCAGGGCATGAGCAACCTGATCAAATACGCCATCATCGTGGTGTCCAGTGCGCCGTTGCTGTTGCTATACCCGTTTGTGCAGCGGTTCTTCGTAAAAGGCATCATGATCGGCTCCCTCAAAGGCTGAAACCCGGCGCGGTATGCGCTATCCATACACCATCATAAAGGAGGTACCCCATGAAGAAAACCCTGTCCCTGCTCCTGGTTCTGCTGCTGATGACCGTGTTTCTGCCCGCCTCGGCGGAGCTGGAAGCCGGCAAGTACCCGCTGACGGATAACTTCGGCGAAATCGAGCTGACCTTTTTGGTCACCGCGCATCCGGCCATCGTGGATTGGGAAACCAATGCTTTCGTCAAGTGGCTGGAGGAAGTCACCAACGTGGACATGAAGTTCGAAACCGTACCGCTGGAGGGCCGCGCCGAGAAACTCAGCCTTGTGCTGGCGTCGGGCACCTACCCGGACGTGTTCATGAGCGTGGGCATGTCTGCGGCCATGATCTCCCAGTTTGGCGTACAGGAGCAGATGTTCCTGCCGCTGAATGACCTGATCGAGAAATATGCCGTCAACACCAAGAAGGTATTCGAGCAATATCCCGGCTCCAAGGGGCTCTTAACGCAACTGGATGGCAACATCTATTCGCTGCCCAGCGTCAACGAGTGCTATCACTGCACGGTCGCCAACAAGTTCTGGATGAACGTGGATTGGCTCAAGGCCGTCGGCATGGAAAAACCCACCACGCTGGATGAGCTGTACGAAGTGCTGGTGGCTTTCCGCGACAAGGACCCCAACGGCAACGGCCAGCAGGATGAAATTCCCATGGCAGGCTCCTATCTGG
>JAGVSV010000094.1 GCA_019137115.1 Bacillota bacterium | reverse complement strand
ATCAGAAATTGCTGACGTACGGGCCCAACCGGGTGTCGCCGTTCCTGGTGCCCATGATGATCGGCAACATGGCCGCCGGGCAGATCGCCATGCGCTTTCGGGCGCAAGGGCCGTGTCTGCCGGTGGTCACCGCCTGCGCCACGTCCACCCACGCCATTGGCGAGGCCTACCGCGCGATTGGGCACGGCTACGCCGATGTGATCATCGCAGGCGGTGCCGAAGCGCCCATCATCGAGCTGGCGGTGGCGGGCTTCCAGAGCGCGATGGCCTTAAGCCAGTCGCAGGACCCGCACGCGGCGTCCCTGCCCTTTGACCGGCGGCGCGAGGGCTTTGTGATGGCGGAGGGCGCGGGCATCCTGATCCTGGAGGAGTGGGAGCACGCGGTGCGAAGGGGCGCGGACATCCTGTGCGAACTGACCGGCTACGGCACCACCTGCGACGCACACCATATCACGGCGCCGCTGCCCGACGGCAGCTGCGCGGCCAAGGCCATCAGTGACGCGGCCCAACAGGCCGGCATCAAGGCCGGGCCGTCGCTGTACATCAACACGCACGGCACCGGCACGCAGTTGAACGACAAGACCGAAACGCTGGCCATCAAGCGGGCGCTGGGCGAGGGCGCGTACGACACGCACGTAAGCAGCACCAAGGCCATGACCGGCCACATGCTGGGCGCGGCGGGCGCGGCGGAGGCCATCGCCTGCATCCTGGCGCTGCGCGAAGGGTTTGTGCCGCCCACCATTCATTTGAATGACCCCGACCCGGAATGCGACCTGAACTACACGCCCAACCGGATGGTACAGGCCGACCTCACGCACGCGCTGACTACTTCGCTGGGCTTTGGCGGGCACAACGCGTGCCTGGCATTGACCCGCACGGAGGGCAGATGAACACAGAGGACATCCGCGTGTTGGCGGAGATCGTGCAGCGCGCCGGGCTCACCCGGCTCAAGATCAAAGAGGGCGAGCTGACCATCTTAATCGAACGACAGAGCGGGCAGACCATTGTGCAGCCGCCCTTCCTGCCGGAAACCCATGACGCCCTGCTGGATGACCAGGTGGTGGACTTCAACCGCATAAAAGAGGTCAGGGCCCCGATGGTGGGCGTGTTCTACCCCGCCCCGTCCCCGGGCGCGCCGGCATTCGTGCAGAAGGGCGACCAGGTCAAAAAGGGCGATGTGCTGTGCATCATCGAGGCCATGAAAATGATGAACGAGATCACCGCGGACGAGGACGGCGTGCTGGTCGACATCTGCGCGGGCGAAGGGGAGCTGGTGGAGTTCAACCAGATCCTGTTCAAGTACATGTAGGAGGTTGCGCATGCTCTCACGTGAGGACATCCAGGAAATCATCCCCCACCGCAACGAAATGCTGCTAGTGGACGAGGCCGAAAAATTGAACGACACTCAGGCCGTGGGCTTTTATACCGTCAAGGGCGACGAATGGTTTATCCGGGGGCATTTCCCTGGCCATCCGGTGGTGCCGGGCGTCATCCTGTGCGAGATGATCGCCCAGACCTGCTGCGTGATTATTCTAGAAAAGGGCAACACCAAGATTCCCTATTACGCGGGCATCAAAAACGCGCGGTTTCTAAGCGCGGTCACGCCGGGGGACACCGTGCAGTTTGACTGCACGCTCAATAAACAAAAGCCGCCGTTTTATTTTGTGTCCGCCGTGGGCAGCGTGAACGGCAAGCCCTGCGTGTCGGGCGAGTTTACCTTTGCCCTGATGGACGGGGCGGAAGTGGCGTAGGGGTGTTTTCCAAGGTGCTCGTGGCCGCCCGTGGGGAGGTCGCGGTGCGGGTGATCCGCGCCTGCAAGGAGATGGGCATCCAGACGGTCTCGGTGTTTTCGGAGGCCGACCGCGACACGCTGGCGGTCAACCTGGCGGATGAAAGCATCTGCATCGGGCCCAACAGCGTGCAGGGCAGCTATTTGAACATGTCCGCGGTGCTGTCCGCGGCGCTTCATTCCGGCGCACAGGCCATCCACCCCGGCTACGGGCTGCTGTCCGAAAACGCGCGCTTTGCCCGCCTGTGCGAGCAGTGCGGGCTGACCTTTGTGGGGCCGGACGCGCAGGTGATCGCCGACATGGGCGACAAGGACCATGCCCGCCGCACGGCCCGGGACTACGGCGTGCCAGTGATACTGGGCAGCGACATTTTACCCACGCCGGAGGAAGCC
>JAGVSV010000150.1 GCA_019137115.1 Bacillota bacterium | reverse complement strand
TCTCGCAGCGATACGCAAACGCATGCGTGAGACGGAACTGACAACAAAGTACAGTGTGACTCAGTTGCTGTGGGAGCTTGAATCCCTCACGACGATCCAATATTCCGGACGGTACAAGAACAAGCTTAGTGAGGTCACCAAGGCTCAGAGGGAAATCTTTGAGGCATTCCAGGTCGACATTCCGGATTGAACGACCCTGTCTGAACTCATGGTTATAAAACAGACGGGAATTTAGGTTTCTGAATGGGGAACTGTTTGGCAATCCGTATGAGCTACAGGTGTTGGCGAAGCGATGGCAGGATTACTACAATGGTGCGAGAGGCTGCATAGCAGTCTAAAAGGTCATCCTCCAGCTCCGCAGCGCATTAACCAAATGGCACAAAGGCTGGGGGGAGACCAGATCCTGTCGCGCAAAACGGCTGCCTCCGCAAAAAGCGCTATGTTGCGGCGGATTCGGCTTGCTTTCTGTAGCCAGCCGGGGAAATGCCGAACTTCTGCTTAAAAACCCGATGGAAGTACTTTTCATTGTTAAAGCCTGTATATCGGGCTATCTGCCGGATCGTTTTGTTGGTTTGGGCCAGCATTTTGCGCGCGTAGTCCAGCCGGAGCGCGTTTCTGTATTCCAAAAAGCCGCTGCCGACCACTTGTTTGAAATGATGGCTCAGATAAGATACGCTGGTATTGGTCACGTCCGCCAGGATATCCAGCGACAAGTCGTCAATGAAATGCTTATCTATGTACTGCTTGGCGATCAGTATCGGGTCGGCGGTGGTTCTGTAACGGGTTATGGACGAGAAAAAGTCAAACAGATAGCCGGTCAGGTGCTCAATGATCTGGTCATTCGTGTTGGGAGCATACAGGATGTTGTCAAAACCATCGTTGGTCGGGATGTCGATTGATTGCTGGTATGCGTCATATCGGTATATATCAATGGATGACTCAAAGAAATGCCGCAGCTGTTCGACAAATTGAAGATATGAGCAGTTCTTTTCCGCACACTCGAAGAAATACTTCGTCATGTTTTCAATAAAGAGAATGCGCTCCTGTTTTTCAATAAAGTAGTGTAGTTGCGTAGAAAGGTCCCGGGGGAACCCTTGCTCACACGCATGGTTTTCTTTCCAGACATATTGGCTTTTGCCGTTTTTTGTGGCCAAAAGGCGGGCCTGGCGGGCTTGACGGCTTGCTTCATTCAGACGATCAACGCCGGTTACGGCTGACGAGATGCCGGCAATGCCCGCGAAAGGTGATATCAGACGGCGCATTTCCTTCTGAAGATCAAAATTGGCATCCTCATGGGCGCACCCTATCACATAGAGCACATCTTTTGAAGAAGGCGGAGAGAACGGAACGACCAAATCAAATCGGCATTTCTTCAGGGAACCGACAGGATGGCTTTTCGTTTGAATATCCGATAATACGAAAACGCTGCGAATTGAATCGATCGCCAGCGTTTCAAACGGCGTGTCCGCTTTTGCTGCGGGGGTTGACAGATACGAGGTGAGGCGCCTCATCTCACGCTCCCGGAGATTGTTGCCTTGTTGCATGGTTAAAGCATTCAGCGCGCTATCCAGCGCCTCCCTCAAATCCTGTTCGGTGAACGGCTTCAGCAGGTAGGCAACGGCGCCAGCCTGTATGCCTGCCTGGGCGTATTTGAAATCGCTGTATCCGCTGACAATGATGATTTTGACATCGTTTTTTGCCTGCCTAAGCATATGCATCAGCTCGACGCAATCGATATCGGGCATTCTCATATCAATAATGGCCAAATCCGGTATTTCGCGGCAAATCAGGTCATAACCCTGCCGGCCATCTTCAGCGGTGCCAACGAGCTGAAAGGGATAGCTGATGTTCTTCATGCGCAGCTCGATTCCCTGCCGGATGACGTCAATATCTTCAACAATCACATATTTGTACATCAGATCCCCCCTTTGACCAGTACATTCCCGCTTTCCGGGATGCATATGCGCACACAGGTTCCTTCCGCGGGCGAGCTGTCAATCATGATCTTTGCCCTGCTGTTAAAAAACAATTTCAGGCGTTGAGCGATGTTGGGCAGCCCGACGCCCATGGTTGAGTATCCAGGCGCCATTAAGCTTTTGCGCACTGACTTCAGCTGGTCGGGCGGCATGCCCGCGCCGTTGTTCCGCACGGTGAAGTAGATCAGTCCGTTTTTGCGCAGGCCTTTGATCTCCAGGACGCCGTCCTCGGTTCTGTCAGAGAAGCCGTACTTGAAGGCATTTTCTGCGAGAGGCTGAAGAAGGAGCTTGGGGATCATGCAATCTAATATATCCGGAGCAAGATCGACTTGACAGGCAACCCTGCCGTTGGTATGGATGCGCTGGATGGCCAGGTAATCCTGCAAATGCCGCTCCTCGTCGCGTACGCGGACAGCCGATGAATTGAAGTTGCTGATATAGCGGAACATGTTGGAAAGCTTCTGGGTGATGCCCGCCACTTCAGCTGCCCCGGACATCAGGGCAAGCGAATAGATAATGTCCAACGTATTATAAAGAAAATGAGCGTTTATCTGCGACTCCATGGCTTTGATCTTGGTTTCTGAAATGATCAGCCTGTACTCGTATTCCTTTCGGATATGATGGTCGATGGTTTGGAGCATTTCGTTGTAGTTGCGATAGAGCAGGATGAACTCGGAGACCTCTTTTTTGTCGCAGACGTTCACCGGGTTTTTCAAAGCCATTTGGTCGATCAGGATGGAGATCGGCCTGGATATCCTGTTGGAAAAACGGATGGATAAGATGAAAAACAGGATCGATAAGGCCATCATGGGCAACACCCCTATCAATACCGGCAACCAGATGATGCTGAGGACTTTCAGCGGGATGTAGCTGATGATTGTAAAGCCGTTCCACAGCGGGAGATGGCTCCAAACCGTAAGATATCCCTGTGAATAATTGAGCCGATAGCCAGCCTGAGCGTCCGGCTTGTATTGAAAGGCTTTCTGAGCGTTCAAAGATATGGCCGGATCGCTCTCATACCAGATGTCGCCGGCATCGGATATGATGCGAACGGCCGCGTCGTCATAGGAAGTGAGAAGCGACAACGGATCGAAAAACCGTTCGTTGCAGTTGATCATCGCGACGGCGACGCACTCTCTGTCATGGAAGACCGGCATGGCAAAGGTGATCTTTGAATGGTTCGCTTTTTTGGGATCGCTGTAGGCTGTTTCGTTAAACAGCGTATCTGGAAACAGGGAGTTTCTGTCAATCACGTAGCACAGGCTGCCGCTGTCTCTTTGATAGAATGCCATTGGGCCGAATTTTTCTGACGGGTTTGTGAAATAGTCGTTGAAGGATATTGTTTTGTTGTTTAAGGTGGTCAGGATCACGTCGTTGATATAATTGTTATTAAAATAAAAAAACGTCATGTTCCTCTTTAACAGCCGGAATTCACGGTATTTTTCCGGATCGATGGCATAGCCGGACTCCGTGCTCTTTTTGATCACATAGGATAGTTGTCCCAGAGGATTGACCGTTCCCTGGCCATTGACGTGCGGGATATGCTGCAAAAGATAATTGATGTTCTCTCCCTGTGATCTGACCATGGTTGAAACAAGCTCCATTTCGTTGGCGGCCTGAAGAGAGAACGAGTTGATGCGCTGCACGGTCATTGTTACGATCAGCGCGGCGGATAAAAGCAGCGTGGGCAAGATGGCGCAAATCATATAGTTTTTCATCAACAATGATCGAATGGACCTGTTTTTCATATCATATCCCCCCTGTGTGAGCATATCATAGCATAAAAAGCGCAAAAAGGAACGGCGCGCGCCCGGAATACCCTGTGTTCATCGCGGGGGACGGCGCCCCGAAGATCATGGCTTCAGGATGTCAGTGCATGTCAGCGCATGTCAGTGCATGTCAGCCGGGAGACGTGCTACGCTGGCGCCGAAAGGAGGTGAGAAGATGCTCACAAGGGACAGGGCGATGATGGACAGCCTGCCGGCGGACCGGTTCGTATCCGGCGCCATGGGGGAATTTCTGCAGGGCGCCGGGCGGCTGGAGCGGCTGAACCGGTACGCCATGGGGCAGCACGACGTGCTGACGCGCAGCCGGCGCGCCAAGCCCAACGCCAGGCTGCCCCACGGGTTTCCCAGGTACATCGCGCAGATGACGGCGGGCTATATGCTCAGCCACCCGGTGCGCTACGAGGGCGACGGGCAGGAGAAGGAGGTGAAGGAGCTGCGCGCCGCCTGCCACGCGGCGGAGGCCGACAGCGCCGACGTGGAGCTCGCTTTGGACCAGGCTGTGTACGGGCGGGCGGTGTCGCTGTGCTACCTGGCGGAGGGCGTGGCCAGGGTGGCAGCGCTGGACCCGCGCAGCGCGTTTGTGGTGTATGACGCCACGGTGGAAAAGCGCCCGCTGATGGGCGTCGCGCTGTCGCCGCGCCGGGACGAGCACGGGCGGCCCGACGGCGCGTTTGTCAGCGCCTATACCGCCCGCGAGGTGTGGACCTGGACCGCCGCCGGCGAGGGCGCCGTGCAGGGCGCGCCCCACAGGGCGCCGCACGGGTTTGACCGCGTGCCCATGGTGGAATACCTCAACGACGAGCATGCCCGCGGCGACTTTGAGGACGTGCTGCCCCTGATCGACGCCTACGACCTGCTGGCCAGCGACCGCGTGAACGACCGCGCCCAGTTTGCCGACGCGCTGCTGGTGCTGACCGGCGTGATGGGCATATCGTCCTACGACGAGGACGACCCGCGCACCGGCATGGAGCGCCTGCGGCAGGAGCGCACCCTGTCGCTGCCCGACCGCGACGCCAAGGCCGAGTGGCTGGTGAAAACGCCCGTGGAGGCCGACATCGACGTGCTGCGCCGCGCCATCGCCGGCGACATCCACAAGTTCAGCATGACGCCGGACTTTGGCGACGAAAGCTTTGCCGGCAACGTCAGCGGCGTGGCGATCCGCTACAAGCTGTTCTGCCTGGAGCAGAAAATCGGCATCAAGGAGCGGTGGTTTGTGAAGGGCCTGCGGGAGCGCGCCCGCGTGATGGCGGGCTGGCTGAAGGCGCAGGGGCGGCCCGCCCCCGATGTGGAAAGGCTGACGATCAGCCTGGTGCGCCGCCTGCCCGAGAGCGACTTAGAGCGCGCCCGCATGCTGGACATGCTCAGGGACATCCTGCCCGACAGCGTGCTCAGGGACAACGCGCCGCTGCGGGCGGCGGACGGGGGCCGCGGCAGCGCGGCTCCATCAACAAAAAAGGAGGATTAACCCATGGAACCTATGAACCCCATCGAACAGGAACAGGCGATGCCGGACGGCGAGCTGGCCGCAGCCAAGGCCGCGCTGGACGCCCGGGAGAAAGCCTTGGACGAGCGCGAGCAGGCGCTGAACCTACGCGAGAGGACCCTGCGGGCGCAGGCATTGTTGGAGGAACGGGGCCTGCCCGGCGAGGCGCTGGCGGCGCTGGACCTGGCCAGCGACGAAGCATTGGACATCAGCCTGCAGCGCGCCGAGGCGCTGCTGAAGGCGGCCAACAAGGCTGACGCGCCCGGCGCGCCCCGGCTGACGGGGCCGGTGCCCCGCGCCGACGTTCGCGCCATGACCTACCCCGAGCGCGCGGCGCTCTACGCGCGGGAGAACGCGCGGTATCACAATCTATTCAAAGGAGAAATGTAAATGAGCATTAGCATGAAGGAACATATGATCATCCCCGAGGTGCTGGCGGACATGGTGGCGGGCGCCTTTGGCAGCAGGCTGACCCTGAAGCCTCTGGCTGAGGAGGACAACACCCTCCAGGGTAAGCCCGGCGACACGCTGAAGTTTCCGGCGTTCCGGTACATCGGCAAGGCGGCCCGGGTGGACGAAAACGGCGAGGTGCTGCCCGGCCTGCTCAGCGCCGACACCGTCAGCGTATCGGTGCGCAAGTTTGCCAAGGCCGTGTGCATCACGGACGAGGCGCGGCTGTCCGGCATGGGCGACCCGGTGGGCGAGGCGGCGCGCCAGCTGGCCCACGCCATCGACCACGCCGTGGACGACGAGCTGTATGAGGCGCTCAAGGGCGTGGGGCTGTCGCGGAAGGCCGCCATAGATGGCCTGACGGCGAACGCCGTCGCCGACGCCCTGGCGCTGTTTGGCGAGGAGCAGGACGGGCCTAAGGTGCTGCTGACCGACGCGGCGGGCTTTGCCGCCCTCAGGAAGGACCCGGCCTACCTGCGCGCCGGCGACATGGCGCAGGAAGCCATCTTCAAGGGCGTCGTGGGCGAGATATGGGGCTGCCAGGTGGTGGTGTCCAACCGCATCCAGGACGACCCCGCGCTGGGCGAAAAGCAGCACTTCGTCGTGAAGCCCGGCGCTCTGAAGCTGGTAAGCAAAACCGGCGCCGTGGTGGAAGTGAAGCGCGAGCCCGAGTATATGCGGGACACCGTGTTCGCCAGCCGGCACTGCGCGGCCTACCTGTACGACGCAGGGCGCGTGGTATCGCTGACTCAGTTCACGGCGCTGCAGCGGCTGAGCGCCGGCAGCGGCATCGCCTGCACAGCGGGCAGCGCCGCCGGCATGATGCGCATCGTCATCCCCGAGGGCATGGCGCCGCCGGCGGGGTACGGCTGGCAGGTGGTGGTGGACGACAGCCCGCAGGGCGCGGGCGCCTTCGGCACGGCGCTGCTTGGCGGCACGGACTGGCCGGGCAGCAACGCGGACATCGACCCGGGCACGGGCATGTACGCGCATGTGCTGTTGGTGAACCTGAAGGACGACAAGCCCGTCAAGGAGATCACGCTCAGCGTGGTGACGGCGTAAGGAGGGGCTATGGAAACGATGACAGCCCGGCTGCGCGTGCTGCTGGCGGGGCAGGAGGGGGTGGAGGACGCGCTGCTGGCAGAAATGCTGCTGGCAGCGGAGGATACCATCTTGGCGTACACGGGGCTGGACGCCATGCCCGACAGGCTGCGGGGCGCGCAGGTGTCCTTAGCGGCGGTGTTCTTCAACAGGCTGGGCATGGAGGGCGAAACCAGCAGGCGGGAGGGCAGCCTGACCATTTCGGTGGCCGGGCTGCCGGAGGACATCCGCTGCCGGCTGAACGCCTTCCGGCACGCCAGGGCGGTGGCGCTATGAGGATGATCAACCGGTATGAGGCGGCGGTGACGGCGGCGCCCTGCCGGCCTGTGCAGGGCAGCACGGGCGGCGTGTCGCTGGCGGAGGCGCCGGCGCTAAGGTTCACGTTTCGGGCGGCGGTGCGGCCGGACAAGCAGAGCGAGCTGCGCCGGTCGGGCAGCGTGCGGCCCAGGGAGCGGCGGGTGCTGCTGGCGCGGCGCGGGCTGCCGCTGCGGCAGGGTGACCACCTGTATTTCGACGGGGACGCGCGGTTCTGGCGGGTGATGCAGGTGCGCCACCACCCCATGCACACCCAGGTGGAAGCGGAGGCGGGCGAATGAACGGCATGACGGGCAGGGTGTACCAGGCGCTGCAGGGCATGGGCGCCGTGGTGACGCGGGGCTGGCCGCAGGCGGATGTGCCGGCGCCCTCGGTGGCTTACGCCCAGACCATCAGCGCGTGGGACGAGGCCAGCGGCCTGCACCGGTACGGCTATCGGCTGACGGTGCGGGCGGCAGCGCCGGAGGACTGCGACGCCGCGGCCCAGGAGGCCGACGGGCGGATGCGGGCGCTGGGGTTTGCGCGCAGGGCCTGCTTTGACGGGGCGGAGGGCAACGGCGGCAGCTTTCTGAAAACGATGGACTACGAAGGCTTGTTCGGGGCGGAGGGGCTGCCGCCGCCCGCGCCCCGGGCCTGGGTATCGACGGCAGCGGGCGAGGTGGCCGTGGAGCAGGTGGTGCGGGTGGCGTTGCCGGCGCAAACCCGCGCCATGGCCGACATCACGGAACCGGGGGACGGGGCGAAGCGCTACGCCCCCGGCCCGCTGGACCGGGGCACGCTGCGGCTGGCGTTCCGGCGGATGCCGGGCGCCGCGGGGCAGGAGCTGGTGCTGCAGGCGTTTGACGCAGCCGGCAGGCTGACGCTGCGCACGGACGACATGACGGCGGCCGGGTATGTGGAAAGGCTGGCGATGGCGGGCGGCACGATGGAGGCGGACATCCGCCTGACAGATTAGAGAGAGAGGAGCTATGGATAAGGAAACATTGATCAGAACATGGGCGCTAAACCAGGTGGGCAGCCCGTATGTGTATGGGGGCACGGGGCAGCGGTGCACGCCGGATTACAGGCGGGCGAGGATGGCGCAGTACCCGGAGTACGCGCCGCTGATCAGCGGCACGTGCCAGGCGCTGAAGGACGGCAAGGGATGCGCGGGGTGCGGGTATCAGGGCAAGGCGTGCTTTGACTGCGCGCAGCTGACGCGCCGGGCGATGGAGGCGGCGGGCATCGGCCTGCCCAGCGGGGCCAGCAGCCAGTGGCTGAACGGGCCGTGGGCGTACAAGGGCCCGCTGGACGGTACGGAGCAAAAGAAGGTGTGCGTGCTGTTCAGGGCAGGGGGCAGCGATGCCAGGCCCATGAAGCACGCGGGCCTGTCGCTGGGGGATGGCAGGGCGGTGGACGCGCGCGGGCACAGGCAGGGCGTGATGCTGACGGCGCTGAAGGACTATCCCTGGACGCACTACGCGGTGCCGGCGGGGCTGGCGGAAGAGCCGGTGGACATCAAATACATGCAGACGCTGCTGATGGCCAGCGGGTTCGGGCTGCCCAGGTACGGGGCGGACGGCAAGTACGGGGATGAAACCAGGGCGGCGCTGGTGAAGTTTCAGCGCGCGATGGGGCTGGAGGCCAACGGCGTCGCCGACGGGCGGACGCTGGCGATGCTGGAGAAGGAGGCGGCGGAGCCGCCCGGCGATGTGATACGGGACATTGAGAAAAGGCTGCAGGCGGTGGAAGCGGCGCTGCGGCGGCTGGAAGGAGGCAGGGTATGAAGGACGTATGGAAAGGGCTGTCGGGGGCGGCGGGCATGGCGCTGACATGGGCGCTGAGCCTGCTGGGCGGCTGGGATGCGGCGCTGGGCATGATGCTGCTGCTGATGGGGCTGGATTTGTTCACGGGCGTGGTGGCGTCCCTGCGGGGCAAGAGCACGGCGACGCCGGGCGGGGGCTTTCTGTCGCGGGTGCTGTTTGACGGCATCAGCCGCAAGCTGATGATGATGGCGCTGGTGATGCTGGCGGCCGGGGTGGACAGGATGATGAACACGTCGGGCATCTGCCGCATGGCGGCGGTGGGCTTCTATGCGGCCAACGAGGGCATGAGCGTGGTGGAAAACGCGGCGCTGCTGGGCGTTCCCTTCCCACAGAAGGTGCTCCAGGCGCTGGAAAAGCTGAAAACAGAGGACAGCCAACCACCCGACCAAGCCCCATAACCAATTGCGGGGTCCAGGGGGGATAATCCCCCCTGGCGTTCCCTTTTCCCAAAAACCCAAGCAAAAACAGCGCAGCGCATGTTTGCGGCTGCGCTTTCCCGACACAGCCGAAGGCAGGAGAGCAATATACCCCATCCTATGATTTGGTGAGAATATCATTGTATCTACACGAGATATGTGATATATTGACTCCATCTGTTGTAAGGAGGATCGAGAGATGGAGCCAGCGTATCACCGACATGACATAAGTGATGATGTATAGAGATTACTCGAACCATTGCTACTAGGGCAACGCGGTCAATGGGGAGGGATTTCCCATGATAACAGAAGGTTTATCAATGCGGTATTCTGGGTATTGCGAACAGGAGCTCCCTGGCGAGACTTGCCTCCAGATTATGGGAAGTGGGGAACAGTGCATCAACGATTCATTCGTTGGCGCAGGAGCGGAGTGTGGGAAAAGGTTCTTGAAGCTCTTGTTCAGG
>JAGVSV010000264.1 GCA_019137115.1 Bacillota bacterium | reverse complement strand
TTATCGCATACGCCGTCGTTGTTTTCGTCCACAAAGCCGGTGGGCGGGGTTGCGGGCGCGTTCTGGCGCCAGCGCGGGCCGTACCAGGTGGCGGGGGCTTCGGTCTCGGGCGTTTCAGGTACGTCAGCCGCCAGGCCGGCCAGGGGCAGTGCGATGGCCAGGGCCAGCACGACGAGAAGCAGTTTCTTTTTCATGGATGCGTTTCGCTCCCTTGTTCGGATTCAGCAATCGCTTGCTGTACTTTCATGATAGCGGGGAAGTGTGGCGGATGTGTGTTTTTTGAAAGGAGGTTTTGGCACACTTTGCCACCTCCATGAACGTGATGGACACAATAGGCGGGTATGCTTAGAATGGAGCCAACAAACCCGGCGGAGGGGTGAACCATGACCTGTACATGCGGCAAGGGCGCGGGATGCGGGCACAGCGTGCTGTGCACGTCGCGCATTGCGGCGTTTGAATTCCTGTCCGATCAGGAACAGCGCCTGCTGGTGGAAAACGCGCGCCACCGCGCGCTGCCGGCGGGGCAGGCCATTTTCCGCGAGGGCGACATGGCCGAGCAGATCCTGGTCATGCACCGCGGGCGCGCCAAACTCGTGCGCTACTCGCTGGAGGGCCGCGAGTATGTGCTGGACATATTGGGCGCGGGCGACATCTACGGCGAGCAGCGCATGTTCACCGGCCTGCCGCACGAGGTCAGCTGCATCACGCTGGAGCCCACGAACTATTGCGAAATCCTGCGGCCCCAGATCGAGGCGCTGATCATGCGCGAGCCGGTGGTGGGCATCAAGCTGCTGGAAGCGCTGGGGCGCAAGTACAGCCGCGCCAGCCGCTTGCAGGAAATCCTGTCCATCAACGACGCCCAGGCGCGGCTGGCGGCGTTCCTGCTGCACCGCGCGCGCGAACTGGGCACGCAGACGATCAAGCTGGTGCGCAGCAGCATCGCGGCCACCATCAACCTGCGCCCGGAAACCATCAGCCGCAAGCTGAACGACATGGAGCGCGAAGGGCTGCTGGCCTTGCAGGGCCACAAAACCATCCGCATCCTGAACCGGGACGGCCTGCAGCGCATTGTGGACGCCGCGGAATAGGCGTTTTTGTTGTTGTATATCCATAAAAATTGACTGCGATCAATATATCGGCCGTAAAATACCGTACACTGTCCACAGGAACGCAATGCAAGGAGGGTACCCCATGCACAAACTGATCAAAAACAACGTGACCTGGGTGGGCAAGATGGACTGGGAACTGACCAGCTTCCACGGCGCGGATTATTCGGTCAACAATGGCTCATCGCAAAACGCCTACCTGATCAAGGAAGGCAAAAACGTGCTGATCGACACCGTGTGGGGGCCCCATGCGGACGGGTTTGTGGAGAACCTCCAGCAGGAAATCGACCTTGAGAAGATCGACCTGATTGTGATCAACCACGGCGAAACCGACCACACCGGCGCGCTGCCCAAGCTGATGGAGCGCATCCCCAACGTGCCGATCTACTGCACCGCCAACGCGGTCAAGTCCTTAACCGGGCAGTACCACCACCCGGAATGGAACTTCAACGTGGTCAAAACCGGCGACAGCATCGACATCGGCAACGGCAAATCGCTGGTGTTTGTGGAAATGCGCATGCTGCACTGGCCGGACAGCATGGCCACCTACATGACCGGCGACAACATCCTGTTCTCCAACGACGCCTTTGGCCAGCACCTGGCCGTGGAGGAGCTGTGGGCCGACCTGGCCGACCCCTGCACGCTGTGGGAGGAAGCCATCAAGTACTACGCCAACATCCTGAATCCCTTCTCCCCGCTGGTCAAACGGAAGATCGATGAAGTGCTGGCGCTCAACCTGCCCATTGACATCATCGCCACTAGCCACGGCGCGATCTGGCGCGACAACCCGGCGCAGATCGTGGAGGCCTATTACAAGTGGTCGCAGGCCTATCAGGAGGACCAGATCACCATCGCGTATGACAGCATGTGGCAGGGTACCGAGAAGATCGCCCACCGCATTGCCGCCGAGGTGGCCGCCCAGTCGCCGTCCACGCGCGTCAAGTTGTTCAACATCGCCACCACCGACAAGAACGACATCATGACCCAGGTGTTCAAATCCAAGGCCATCGCGGTGGGTTCCCCCACCGTGCATCAGGGCATTTTAAGCTCGGTCAGCGGCTGGCTGGAGTTCTTAAAGGAGCTCAAGTTCAAGGGCAAGAAAGCCGCCGTGTTCGGCTGCTACGGCTGGAGCGGCGAGGGCAACCAGGTGCTGCGCGACGGGCTGACCGAAGCCGGTTTCGCGGTGGTCGCGCCTGAAATCAAGTGCAGCTGGAACCCGCTGCCCCACGAGCTGGACCGCGCCAGGGAGCTGGCCGCCGCGCTGCTGGAGTAGGCAGAACACCCGCGCATACCGGATGAACAAAACCACCCGCGGCCTGCACAAAGGTCGCGGGTGGTTGTCCTTGCCGAATGTTTATCGGCTTTTATCGCGCACCCAGCCCGATCGCCCCCACCGCCCGCGCGGTGGCGCGGGTGCCCAGATACACCATGCTGTGCCGCGCCTGGGCTTCATGGTCGGACAGCGAGCTGGTCACCGTCACCTCGCCGGTGGCGCCGCGCCGGATGGCTTCCACGCGCGCGGCCTGGGCGGCGTCGGCAACGGCAAAGGCCTCGGCTTCTTCCTTTGTCCGGAACGATCTGGTCGCGCTGCTGCCGAACACGCGGTAGGCGTCGGTGTCCACGTCGTCAATGATCGGGCGGATTTCGACCGTGCTGGTCGCCACCACATTGCCCACCACCGCGCCCAGGGCATTGGCCACCTCATAATGCGGCGGGGTTACCGCGCGGGTGCCCAGCATGGCCGCCACATCGCGCAAAAACACGCGGATGGGCGCGCCCACGCCGGTCAATACAAAGTCCGTCGTAAAATGCAGCGACAGCGGCCGGTGCCCGCCGCCCGCGCGCGCCTGCTCATAGCACTGGTCGATCAGCCGTTCGGTTTCCCGGCCCACGCCGTGCCTGCGGTAGTAGGGGTCCTGGTGTTCCAGCAGCGCGCGCACAATGTGCGTGTACATCCTGCGCTTGATTTCGTCATACACCCGATCGCACAGCGCCTCAACGGACATGTTCAGGTTGTCCGCCACGAACTGCGCGGCGAGCGTTGCCGCCTCCAGCGAGTAGTCGGCAAAATCTCCGCGGATGTGCATGATGTCGGTGGGCGTCAGCCCGCACATCTGCACCACCCCGTCCCGGATCAGGCGGGTGAGGTTCAGGTTGTACATGTCGCGGCCGGGGATCACCTGCCCGGCCTGCCGCAGGCTCAGCGGCCCAGCCTTGAGCGCGTCACAGAACGCCTTTTCCTCGTCAGAATAGCGGGGGCTGTCGGCAATGTCGCGCGTCAACAGGTAATGCTCGTGCAAAAAGCGCGTGTGCCGGATGCCCTCGGCGTTGAGCGCCCGGAGATTATCGAGCACCTGCGGGTACTGCTGCGCGGTCACGCACAGCGGCATCACGCGGTAGTCCTCTAGGTGCATTTGCTCGTTGTGGTAATGGATGGCGGTGTCCCCGCCCAGGCCAAAGGTGTGCACAAACAGGCCGTTGACAAACGTTTTCCATTTGCCCACGCGCACGCCGTCCACCACCTGCACCGGCACGTGGTTGTTAACCAGCGCGATGTCCGTCGTGGTGCCGCCCATGTCCACCACGATGCAGTTGGCCTCGCCGGTCAGGCGCGCCGACCCCAGCACGCTGGCCGCCGGCCCGCACAGCAGCGTTTCCACCGGGCGGATGTGCGCAAATTCCTCGCTCATCAGCCCCCCGTCGCTGCGCACGATGACCACCGACGCCGCAATGTCCCGCGCCGCCAGCGCCGCGCGGATGGCGTTGAGGAACGAGCGGATCACCGGCACCAGGCGCGCGTTTAACAGCGCGCTGGCCCCGCGCTGGAGGGAATTGAGTTCATTGAACAGCTCATGCCCGCACACCACCGGCACGTCATGCCGGGCCAACACCAACTCCTTGGCCTTTTTTTCGATGACCGCGCTGTTGCGCACGGCGTTGGCTTCCACGATGCCCACGCCGTCCAGGTCGCCAAAATCGCTGTCCACCGCGGCGACAAACGTATCCCAGTCCATCTGGCCGTCCGTGTCGCCGGCAAACGTGGTGTGGCTGTCCTGCAGGTACATGTCATCGGCAGGGGGCAGGCCGTATTCGCCGCCATAGGCGTCAATCACCTTGCGGATGCCGCCCAGAAAGATCAGTTTGGCGCGCCCGCCGCGATCCTGAACGCACGCGTTGGTGGCCAATGTCGTGGACAGCGCGATCACCTGCGCCTGCTTCACCGGCTCCTGCGGCAGCGCGTCCAGCGCCTGCAAGATGCCCTGCGCCAGGTCATGCGGCGTGGTCAGCGCCTTGGCCGTGCCCAGGATCTCTTCCTTCGCAAAATCATACACCACCGCATCCGTGTATGTGCCGCCCGTGTCAATGCCGATGCCAATGTTCATGCCGTCACCGCCCTGCAAAAAATTCGCCCCATTATACACCACATCTAATAATCAAAACTGTGTTCGCCAACCTGAATCTTGGTACGGAGTGTTTCGCCGGCATACGGTTTTCGTATCTCAACCAGGTTTAGCACGGTATATCCTTTGGCGCGCAGGAAAGCAAACATGCCGTCATTATTGGGGTGCACGAAGTTAAAAACCGTGTCCGAGCCTAATGCGCATGACATATCCTCTGCCTGTGCGAACAGCCGGGAGGCGACGCCCTTGCGCCGCCACGTTTCCGCCACATACAGGTGCTCCACCCACAGCGTGCCATCGTCGATCCGGCAGACGACGTAGCCTATATACTGACCCGCGCATCGGGCCGCCCAAATCGGGTACCCGGACTGCAGAAAAGCCAGCAGTTCGCTGCGTCCAGCGGGTATATCGCTGCCTTTTTCGATGCCCTTGTACCGGCGCAGCGCCGAGCGGAAATCCGCCACCAACGGTGCGACGTCATCCGCTTGTTCCGTCGTCACCCGCACGATGTCCATGTCTTGTCCTTTCCTGGGGCGCCAGCGCCTTTGCCCGTTGACGACCCACGCACCCCATCAGCATCCCGTCACATTATATGGAGACCACTCAATGGATACCAGCCCTGCAAAACAAAAGCCCCGGCAGAACCGCCGGGGCGCGGCCACCTTTCCGGTGGCGATCAGTTCGTGTCAAACGGGATGTCCGCGCGCCTGACAAACCCGCGCAGCGGCAGGTTGGCAGTGGAGGGGTCAAACTGCGCCAGCTTGGGCGATATATAGCCCATGATATATTCCGGCGTCATGATCTGGTACCAGCCGTTGGGCGCGATGCCGTAGCACGGCAGAATGGCGCCCGGCGCCACCAGATGCACCATCTGGGATTTGCCGTCCGGCTCCGCGCGCACGTTGATCGCCTCATGATAGGTGATCAGCACCGACCCAATCGTGGGGTTCTGCTCCCCCAACGCGGGCACAAGCCCGCCCAACAGCAGCACCACAAACACCCCGGCCAGAGCCCGGCGAAGATGGTCTCTCATTCCGCAGCCCTCCTTGTCACCAATTTAGCAAAGAGCAAACCATCCCGAAACGCTGGGTGTAGATCCGGTTTCGTAAGCAAATCGGTTGACACCCGCTCCGCACGTCCCTACACTTTTGCCAACGGTATACGCCCGCGCACAGGCGGGCATAAGGAGGCGCGTGTGGTCATTCAGATACCCTGCACCCCGGAATTTGAGGAGACATTGCGAGCGGCGCTTGATGGACTGAACGGACAGCCCGCGGAGATCGTGTTTGACGGCGGGCGGTACTTCTTCAGGAGCGGCATTCACCTGACCGAAGCCATGGCGCATGTGACGTTCACCGGGCAGGAGGGCACCCGCCTGATCGGCGGACGGCTGCTGGAACGCTGGACGCCCGTCAAAGGCACGCCGGACGCCGCGCGCTTTGATGCGGAAGCCGCCGAATACATCCTGGTGTGCGATCTGGCAAAGCTGGGCATTACCGCCGTGGGCGAGTACGAATCGCGCGGGTTTGCGCGGCTGGCCAAAACTGGCCATGCGGAACTGTTCATGGATGGCACGCCGATGACGCTGTCCCAGTACCCAAAGGGCGACGCCTATCTGCCCATCGATAAGGTGGGCGAAACCACCACCGACGAATGGGGCGAGAAGGACGGCGTGCTGGAACAGGGCTTCCACGTGGATGACCCGCGCGTGCGGTCATGGAAGCCCGCCCCGGACATCCAGGCGCTGGGCTACTGGAAATATGACTGGGCCAGCAGCGCGGAAACCGTGGCGTCCATCAATCCCGACACCGGCCATGTGATGACCCGCCCGCCGTATGGCAACTACGGCTTCCGCACCGGGCAGCGCGTGCGGTTTTACCACATCGCCGAGGAGGTGCTCGCGCCCGGCGATTACTACATCGACCACCAGGCGCTCAAGGCTTATATCTACCCGGATAGCGACAGCCGGGAGATCATCCTGTCCGAGTTAGCCAAGCCGCTGTTTGACCTGATCAAATGCCCGCATGTCACGCTGCGCAACCTGACGATCGAGGCCGTGCGCGGCAGCGCGGTGTCGGCATACCATTCCAGCCACCTGACGGTGGACAACTGCGTGATCAAAAACGTGGGCAACTACGGCATCGACTTGTGCGACTGCCGGGACGCAAGGATCATCAACAACACCATTTCGTTCTGCGGCGACGGCGGCATCATCGCCATGGGCGGCAACCGCACCACGCTGGAGATGGCGAATGTGGTGATCGACAACAACCACATCCACCATGTCGCGCGCTGGTCGCGCTGCTATGTGGGCGGGGTGCGGGTCAACGGCGTGGGCTTTGCCATCACCCACAACCTGATCCACGACTGCCCGCACAGCGCGATCCTGTTTGACGGCAACGAAATGACGATGGATCACAACGAGATCTATTCCGCGGTGCTGGAAACCGGCGACGCGGGCGCGGTGTATTCCGGGCGAGACTACACCTGCCGCGGCAACAACGTGTCGCACAACTTTATCCACCACTTGGGCGGCGTGGGCATGGGCGCGATGGGCATCTACAACGACGACTGCCTGTCCGGCACGCGGATGCACAGCAATTACTTCATGGAATTGACCCGCGCCTGCATGCTGGGCGGCGGGCGGGACTTTGCCGTGTCCAACAACGTGTTTGTCAAGTGTGAACCGGCGGTCAGCTTTGACAGCCGGGGCGCGTCGCAGCACCCCACGTGGATTGCCGGCACCAACAATTCCCTGCGGCCGCTGTTCTATGAAATCCACCGCTACTCCGGCCATCACTGGGGCACGCAGCGCAACCAGGAGGAAATCGAGAAGCATCAGGAAGAGGTGACCAGCGCGGTCGAGGAGCCTTACCGCTCGCGCTATCCGGGGCTTGCGCTCATCGACGAGGCTTACCGCACGCAGCCCTTCGGCAAAGTGATGATCCCCGGCCAGGCCGATGTCAGCCACAATGTGTTCTGCGCCAAGCCGCGCTTCCGCTACAGGATGGATGAAACAACCAAAACATTGTATGACAACGGCATGCCTGTGGAAAACACCCGCCAGATGCGCGCGTACATGACCGACCCGCGCCATGACGTCCTCCAGACCATCGCCGCTGGCGTGGGCGACCTGCGCCTGAACGGCAACTACAACGCCACGCCGGACGATTTTGTCGATCCGGACTGGGGCGACATCCGGGTCAAGCCTACCTCAAGCGCCTTTCATCATGGGTATACCGATGGCGACCTGGAAAGTATCGGGCTGGTCGCGGAAAAGCGGCGGCACAACCCGCCCACGGTGTACAGCACGCTCAACCGGGACGGTTTGGGGCTGCGCAATGTGAGCGACCAACGCGTGACAGGTGTCATGCGCTTGCTTCCCGACAAGGGCGTCACCGTTGACAAAAACGCCATCGCGTTCGATCTGGCGCCCGGCGAGGAAGCATTCTACCCCGTGGCCATTGTGATAACGGGCGATGACCCCAGGCTGGCCGCGCGCAGCCACACGCCCGGCGTGCGCCCGTGCAACCTGTGAGGACGTGAAAGGGGACAACATGAAGGATCATCAGGCACTGGAACCAGCCAATCACGTGCTGGAAGCCTTTGATAACGGCACGGCGCGGCTGCGCTTCTGGGACCGCGCGTACGCCATGCGCGGTGCGTTCCCCTCGTCCATTCAGGTGGGTGGGCTCGAAATCCTCGCCGCGCCCATCGCGCTGCGCGCGGATTTTTCCGGCACGCAAGGCGACTGGCAGGGCCTGTCCGGGCACGTATACCGCCAGAGCGCGGAGGAAGTTGAATATTCCGCGCGCGAAGGCACGCAGAACATCCTGCTCAACGCCCGCGTGCGCGCCGAAGCCGACGGCCTTGTGTGGCTGGACCTGGCCATCATCCCGTTCGGGCGCTGGCGCGGCGGGCTGGAAAACGTAAAGCCCCGGCTGACCGGCTTGCGGCTGGACATCCCGCTGAAACGCGACGTGGCCCAGCTGTACCACTTCTGGCCCAACCGGGACGACGGCATCGTCCAGGTGCACGACGTGCGCAACAGCGGCGCGCTGACCGATGACGGGTTGCGCCTGCCCTTCAAGCCCTGCGTGTGGCTGGGGCGCGAGGAAGCCGGCCTGGCGGCATACATCGAAACCGACGAAGCCATCGAAGTGGCCGACCGCGCCAGCGTCTGGCAAGTCGTTCACGCCGGTGACACCACCACGCTGACACTCCACCTGTTGGACCGGATGCCCCACGCCTGGCAGGGCCGGGAGGACAGCTGGGGCGACCCGCTGATGCCGCTTACGTTTTCCATCGGCCTGCAGGCCACGCCGGTCAAGCCCTATCAGGTGCCGCAGCAGTTTGACCGGTGCTTCCACACCGACGCCGAGCGCGTGTACGGCATGGATGATGAGCAGCTGGAGGAGCACTTCAGCCAATTGGTCACGCTGGGCGTCAAATGGCGCACGCTGCACGAGGACTGGTCGGACATACAAAACTACGGGCTCCCGCCCGATGAAAATCGCATGCGGCGGATTACTGATACCGCCCACCGCCACAGCATCAAGGTGATGACCTACTTCGGCTATGAGATGTCCTCGCTGGCGCCGGAATGGTTTGACAAGAACGACGAATGGCTGATCCGCATGGCGGGCGGCACCTGGGCAGGCGGCTGGCAGCGCATGCCCTGGCAGCGCGCCTACATGGTGTGCTACAAAAGCGGGTACAGCCAGGTGCAGCTGGACCGCGTCACCCACGCGATGGACAATTACGGCATTGACGGGGTGTATGTGGACAACGCCTACATCCCCTGGGGCTGCGCCAATGCCGCGCACGGCTGCGGCTATACCGATGCAGCGGGCAAGCGGCACCACACCTTCCCGCTGCGGGCGGTGCGCGCGCACGTGAGAAAGCTGCAGGCGCTGGTGCACGCGCGCGGCGGCATCGTGGAAGCGCACCAGTCCGGCAGCGTGATCCCAATGCTGCTGTCCTTTGCCGACAGCACCTTTGACGGCGAGCAGATTCAGGAGGAGTTCGCCAAGGACGCGGCACGCTACGCGCTGGAGGGCACCATCCGCAGCGAGTTTACCGGCCGCCCGCTGGGCGTGCCGATGCAGTTTTTGCAGATCGCGGAGGACTACAGGGCAGGGCATCGAACGTGCCCAACAAGCCAGCGCCATCTGGCGCACGCTGGACGGCTTCGGCGCGGACGGCGCCGCCTTTGTCCCTTATTGGCAGGGCGCGCCCGTCACGTCAAACGCCCCGCACGTGCTCTGCTCGGTGTGGGAAAAGGACAGCGGCGCGCTGGCCGTTGCCGTCAACCTGGGTGAGCAGCCCGTGGACTGCGCGCTGTCCGGGTACGGCAAGACCAAGTCCGTCCGCGTGGCGCCGCTGACGCCAGTGTTCGTGACGTTTGACAGGCAGGAAGGTTGAGCCGGGCAACGCATCGCCCGTGTCCCGCGCAGGCCCCATCCGTCTTGCCGGGATGCCTGCGTGTTTCTGGCTCAGGGTAAATCAATGTTCCGGCATCCGCCACACGCGCCCGTAGATGGCCGAGGTAGCCCCGGCTTTCTGGTAATACACGGTCAACAACGTGCCGTCTACTAGCTCCACCGTGGCGGGGTACCCCAGGTCTTGGCTTTCGCCGTCGTCGCTCAGCGTCCAGTTCGTGTCCCAGGTTTTGCCCTGATCGCGGCTGAACATCACGCGGATGCCGTAGGGCGGCTGGCGGTAGCCGTAGGCGGAGATTAATCCACCGGAGGAGTGCAGCAGCAGGTGGGCGGGGGAGCCGCCCTGAGGCGGCAGCAGGCGGACGGGTGCCGTAAACGCGTGGCCGCCGTCGGTTGATTCGCTTTGGTACAGCGTGAACTCGGGGTGTTGGCCGCCGCGCTGCACGCGGATGTGCACCAGGATTTTTCCGTCTGGCAGTTGGATCGCATGCGGCTCGCAGCTGTCCAGCAGGCCGTGTTCGTCGGATATGTTCGGGATGCCCGACAGGCGCTCGAAAGCATCGTTGCCGTTGAGTTTCCAGCATTCGACAAACGGCGTGGCGCCATCGTCA
>JAGVSV010000216.1 GCA_019137115.1 Bacillota bacterium | reverse complement strand
CCCTTCAGCGGTGGCGCGTGCTTCTGCGGCGGCGCACCGGCTGTGGCTGTGTTTTTTCGATGGGCTTTTCGCCCTTGAGTTTGAACAGTTCATCGCGCAGCTTTGCCGCTCGCTCAAAATCGAGGTTGCCAGCGGCGGTCAGCATCTGATCCTCCAGGCTGCGCAGGAACGCGGCGCGCTCCTCCTCGGTGAGGACCTGGCCGTCCTTGCTGTCCTGTTGGGCGGTGATTTCAATCAGATCGCGGATGGCATTCTGGATGGTTTCGGGCGTGATGCCGTGCTTTTCGTTGAAGTCCTTCTGGATGTCGCGGCGGCGGGCGGTTTCGCCGATGGCGCGCATCATGCTGTCGGTGGGTTCATCGGCGTACATGATGACCCGGCCCTCGGTGTTGCGCGCGGCGCGGCCCACGGTTTGGATCAGACTGGTCTCCGAACGCAGAAAACCCTCCTTATCCGCGTCCAAAATGGCCACAAGCGCCACTTCCGGCAGGTCCAACCCCTCCCTTAACAGGTTGATCCCCACCAGCACGTCATACTCGCCCAGGCGCAGGTCGCGCAGCAGCTCCATGCGTTCCATGGTTTTGATGTCGCTGTGCAGATAGCGCACGCGCACGCCGTCCTCGCGCAGGTAATCGGTGAGGCGCTCCGCCATGTTCTTGGTCAGCGTGGTCACCAGCACGCGGAACCCCTGGGCAGTGACCTCGCGGATCTCGCCCAGCAGGTCGTCCACCTGCCCGGTCGCCGGCCGCACAATGATCTTAGGGTCCAGCAGCCCGGTGGGGCGGATCAACTGCTCCACGGTTTGCCCGGCGTGTTCGGCCTCGTAGTCGCCCGGTGTGGCCGACACAAAGCACGCCTGCCCGATGCGCGCCTCAAACTCCTCAAAGGTGAGCGGGCGGTTGTCAAACGCGCTGGGCAGCCGGAACCCATAGTCCACCAGCTGAATCTTGCGTGCGCGGTCTCCGGCGTACATGCCCCTGATCTGCGGGATGGTCACATGGCTTTCATCGATGAACACGATAAAATCCCGGGGAAAGTAGCTCAGCAGCGAATAGGGCGGGTCGCCGGGCTTGCGGCCGTCAAAGTAGCGGCTGTAGTTTTCAATGCCCGCGCAGTAGCCGATCTCGCGCATCATTTCGATGTCATAGTGCGTGCGCTGGGCAATGCGCTGGGCCTCAATGGCGCGGTTCTCGCGCTCAAAGAAGGCCACCTGCTGCTCCAGGTCGGCTTCAATCTGCTTGATCGCGGCCTCGCGGCCGTCCTCGGCGGTGATGTAGTGCGACGCGGGGAACACCGCAGTGTGCGTCACCTGCCGCACCGCGCGCCCAGTGGTCACCTTGAACTCGCTGACGCGCTCGATTTCGTCGCCCAAAAACTCCACGCGGATGCCGTCCTCGCGGGAGCCCACGGGGATGATCTCCACCACGTCGCCGCGCATGCGGAACATGCCGCGCGCAAAGGCGATGTCGTTGCGGTCGTACTGGATGTCCACCAGTTCTGCGGCCAGCTGCTCCGGCGACATGCGCATGCCCGGCCGCAGGGACACCATCTGCCCCTCATACTCGCTGGGGTCGCCCATGGAGTAGATGCAGCTGACCGACGCCACGATGATCACATCGCGCCGCTCGCGCAAGGCGGCGGTGGCGCTGTGCCGCAGGCGGTCAATTTCGTCGTTGACGGAGGTTTCCTTCTCAATATAGGTGTCGCTGGAGGCGATGTAGGCCTCCGGCTGGTAATAATCATAATAGCTGACAAAATATTCCACCGCGCTGTCCGGAAAGAACGCGCGGAATTCGGCGCACAGCTGCGCGGCCAGCGTTTTGTTGTGCGCGATGACCAGCGTGGGGCGCTGCACGCGCTCAATCACCGACGCCATGGTGAACGTCTTGCCCGAGCCGGTCACGCCCAGCAGCGTCTGCGCCGGTATGCCGTCCTGAAAGCCCTTCACCAGCGCGTCAATCGCCCGTGGCTGATCGCCCTTGGGCGTGTAGGGGGCCACCAGCTTGAAACGGTTGTCCATCAGCACTCCTTTCGCGCGGATGCGCCCTTTCATTGTAGAAGAAAAGCCCGCCCGGGGCAACGGCCGCGGGCGGGAATGGATCACGGATAGAGGTCAGACGCTGGCGTTGTGCAACACCCAGAAGGCGGCGGATACCGCCAAATGCGCCACGCCCAGCAGCAACACGAAATAGCGCGGCTTTGCACGGCGCGCTTCGCGCCCCTGATGGAAGTCAAAGTAGTTCCCGTGATCCTCCGGCCTGACCAGCGCGGTAAAGAACATCACCAGGCTCTTCACGCCATAGGCGAACATGTCAAAAAATCCGGTGGTGGCGATCAGCGCCAGCGCGCCGATGCCCGTGGCAAACAGGCCCACCACAAAGAAGCCGTCGCTGATCCCTTCGGTCTGCCTTGCCCAGGGCGCGGTGAGCGCAAAGCCCCGCGTGGTGGCGATGTATATCGCCAGCGCCACACACAGCACGGCGGCCACCGCCCGGCCTGCCCACTTGCGCGCGATCATTCGGCCTGGCCGCCGTATGCGCGCTGGTAGGCGGCAAACTCCTCATCGTTGCAGTACACAAAGTGGTCGGGCAAAACCTCCCGGAAACTGGGCTTGTCCACCGAATAATCGTGCGCGGACAGCGGGTCATACTTGATGCGCCTGCGCTGTTTTTCAAACAGGGGATCCGGCCTCGGGATCGCGGACAGCAGCGACTGTGTGTACGGGTGGATCGGATGCAGGAAGAGCTCGTCGGACGACGCCATCTCCACCAGCTTGCCATAGTACATCACGCCGATGCGGTCGGAAAAATACTTGACCACCGACAGGTCGTGGGCAATGAACAGGATGGTCAGGCCCAGCTTGTGCCGCAAGTCGTTCATCAGGTTGATGACCTGCGCCTGGATGGATACGTCCAGCGCGCTGACGGGTTCATCGGCGATGATCAGCTCAGGCTCCATGACCACCGCCCGCGCCACGCCGATGCGCTGCCGCTGGCCGCCGGAAAACTCATGCGGGTAGCGGCTGGCATGGTCGCGCACCAGCCCCACCATTTCCAGCACCCGGTACACCTTTTCGTCGATGACCGCCTTGTCCTTCTCGCCGCGGATGACCAACCCCTCCGCAATGGTTTCGTACACCGTCATGCGGGGGTCCAGCGAAGCGATGGGATCCTGAAAGATCATCTGAATCTGCGTGGTAAAGCGCTGGTTGGCGGCAATACGCTTCTCATATGCGTATTTCTTTTGCAGCGCCCAAAGCTCCTCGCCGGAAGCAGCCGCCAGCAAGGGCTTGTACTTTTCATCCACTTCCTGGCTCATCACGTCTTCGTAGAGCTTGTCGGCGTTTTTCTGGTCATACCGGGCCGAACGGATCAGCTCCTTCTGCTCGGCGATGAAACGCTCCAACTCGGCTTTGCGGGCGGGATCCGCGGTGCGCATCTCCTTGCGGGCGTCCGTGATTGCCTTGCGGTAGGAAAGCGTACCCGCGGAAATCCGGCGGTCTTTGAAGTAGATGCTGCCGGACGTGATGTTGTACAGCTTGATGATCGCGCGCCCGGTGGTTGTCTTGCCGCAGCCTGACTCGCCCACCAGGCCAAAGACCTCGCCCTTTTTGATGGTGAAGCTGATGTCATCCACCGCTTTGGTGGTTTTGAAATACTGGCAGAGGTTTTCCACCCGAAGGAGAACCTGATCGTTCTTTTCAGACATCGGCGTTCCCCTCCAATCTGGCGTTCACTTTGGCCACGCGCTCTGACACCAGCCGCGGCGGTTCCACGCGCGGCGCGTCCGGATGCAGCAGCCAGGTGGCGGCCCAGTGCGTGTCCGACAGCCGGAAGAACGGCGGTTCCTCCTCAAAGTCGATCTCCATTGCGTAGCGGCTGCGCTCGGCAAAGGCATCGCCCTTGGGCGGATAGATCATGTTGGGCGGCGTACCGGGGATGGCTTCCAGCTTTTCCTTGGTTTCAAGGTCGGGCATCGAGGACAGCAGCGCCCAGGTGTACGGGTGTTTGGGGCTGTAGAATACTTCCTCGGCGGTACCATACTCCACGATTTTGCCGGCGTACATGACGGCGATGCGGTCGGCCATGTTGGCGACCACGCCCAGATCGTGCGTGATGAAGATGATGGAAAGATCACGCTCCTGCTTCAATTTGTTGATCAACTCCAGAATCTGCGACTGGATGGTTACGTCCAGCGCCGTGGTGGGCTCGTCGCAGATCAGGATGTCAGGGTTTGCGGCCAGCGCGATGGCGATCACGATGCGCTGGCGCATGCCGCCGGAAAACTCAAACGGGTACTGGCGGTAACGCAGCCTCGGCTCCGGGATGCCCACCTCTTCCATCAGCCGCAAGGCTTTGGCCTTGGCTGAATACTTGGTCACCCGGTTGACGATGCCCGCGGCGTTCTCCTTGAGATATTCCACCAACTGCGCGGCGCGTTGGCGCTCGTCTGCCTGGCCGATGCCCGCGTTGAGCGCCTCATAATGGGCCTTGAGGTTGCTCATCAGGTTGGCGATGTTCTCCTGAACCAGCTCCATATCCACCAGCGCGGCCGGGATCACCTTCCAGGTGGGCGATTTGCCGCGCGCTGTCAGCCGGTTGTGCTTCTGGGTGGTGCGCTCAAAATCGCGCATCCGGCGCTCATTGTTGCGCTGCCCGTCCTGATAGGAAGCCAGGAAGGACTTAAGGCTGCCGGAGAAGGTGCGCACCCAGGAATCCTTGACGATCTCCATGGGCTCGATGGTGGCGTTCACCGCCTGGGTGATGCTGTCCACCAGCGGCTTGAGCGCGTCAACGCCCCCGGTGTTGAGTGCGTCCATCCCCCTGGTTAGCTCGGCGATGGCCGTAGCGCGCAGGTTGAGGAAGATGTTATCGGTATAGGCAATGGCCCGTGCCGTCTTCTCGATGAAGCGCTCGGTAAAGCCCTGCTGCATGTAGGTGGCATAGTAGGCGTTGTTGGTTTCCAGGTTGTCGGAATAATCCTTGCCGTCGTTCCGGAAATGGTAATAGGCCTGCGCCAGTAAATCAGGCTGCGGCCGTGCCAGGATGTCGTTGATTCCCTGCTGGAGCGTCTCCAGGTTTTGCTTGAGCCGGGAAAAGTCCTTTGACTTGTCCTGATGGCTCAACCCCTGGGAAAGCGCCTTCGCCACGGCAACCAGCCGCTCGTCCCCTGCCGCCAGCACGTACTGGTCGCGGCTGTTGAGCACCAGCTGCTGGGTTTCCTGCACCTGCTCCTTGCTGTCGTGCAGCGCGTTTTTATCAATCAGGTACAGCAATTCGGCGATCGCGTCCCGCGCCTCTTCGGCGGATTCACGCGCTGCGCGGTAGCTGCGCTCCCGCTTGATGTACAGCATGATGTAGCGGCGGAACTCGTCGCACATGCGCTTGGATTCGTCCACCTGGGCGGGATCGGAAGCCACCATGTACCCTTCCAGCAGCCGCATCTTTTCGTCAAAGTTGATCTTGCTGGACTTCTGCCGCGCCTTGGCCTTGAGCAGCATGGCTTCCGTCAGCTGCTTGCCGATGCGCATGATGGGGTTGAGGCTGGACAGCGGGTCCTGAAAGATCATGGCGATCTTGTCGCCGCGCAGGCGGTAAAAGTCCTCCTCCTCAATGGTGAGCAGATCCTGCCCGTCATAGAGGATTTCGCCGCCCTCCACCATGGCGTTTCCAGCCAGGATGCCCATGATGGCCTTGGAGGTTACCGACTTGCCGGAGCCGGATTCGCCCACAATGGCGAGCGTCTCGCCCTTGTACAGGTCAAAACTGATGCCGCGGACGGCCTGCAGCTTGCCGTTGATGGTGCGGAAGGAGATGCGCAGGTTCTGTACCTGCAGCCGCTTTTCCATTTATTCCACCCCCCGCAACGATGGGTTGAACGCGTCGCGCAGCCCGTTGCCGAACAGGTTGAAGGAAATCATCAGCAGGGAGATGAATAACGCCGGGAACATGATGATGTAGGGGTCAGTGGACAGATAGGCCCTGCCGTTTGCCAGCATGGTGCCCACGCTGGTCATGGTGGAGGACTCCAGGTTGATGATGCCCAGGTACGTCAGCGAGGACTCGCTGAAGATGACGCCGGGGATGACCAGCACGGAGCCCGTGATGATGGTGCCCATGGAGTTGGGGAAAATGTGCTTGAACATGAGCCGGCCGTCCGAAGCGCCCAGTGTGCGCGCGGCCAGGATGTATTCCTGCCCCTTAAACCGATAGAACTGCACGCGTACGCGGGATGCCATGCCCAGCCATCCGGTCAGCACAAAGGCGAACAGCAGCGCGACAATGGGCCCTACCTTGTTGGCCAGATGCAGCTGGAACAGCGTGGTCACCACAATAAAGGGGATGCCGCCCAGCACGTCGGCGATGCGCTCCATCAACAGGTCGGTGGCGCCGCCGTAGTAGCCCTCCACCGCGCCATACAGCGCGCCGATGGTCAGGTTGATGCTGGACACAAACAGCGCCAACAGGAAGCTGAACCGGGCGCCGGAGGCCAGCCGGGTCAATATATCCTGCCCGCGCGCGCTGGTGCCGAACATGAACTCCGGCTCAAAGCCATAGCGGTACAGGAAAAAATTATACTTGCAGATGCGCACCACATAGCTGCGCGCGCTGGCGGTGCCCGTTACCTTGGCATAAGCATAGGGCTTTTCCGGGTCGTTGTCACTCGGGATGCGCAGGCTGTGGTAGCTGGTGTCCGTCGGCGTGGTCGTGCGGTAGATGGGCACCAGGTGCCCGTCCTTGATGGTGGGCGCGCCCTTGCGGTCGGCCTGGTACCACACGTTGGGGTCGGTCTGCTTGGCGTCGCTGACCGCCGGATAGATCACCTGGATGCCGGTTTCATCCTGCCACACCTGGAGGGCTTCATACTCCGCCGGGGTCATGGTCAGGTACAACATGCCCATGCGGTAGTAGGTATCCACCTTCACATCGTAGAACCGCGCGTTCTGGCTGGCGGTGGGATCCTGATACGCTTCGCGGTACACTTCCACAACCGGATCCAGGCCGGTTTCCTCGCCGATGGCGCGCAGAGCATAGTAGTCATGTGTGTTTACGGTATACTCGGCCATGCCGTCCAGGCCCAGCCACGCCAACGCCTTGCTCTTGGGCGGCAGCTTGCCGTAGTTGAGGTACATGGTGTCCGTGAGCGCCCGGGAGTAGGTGGTCTCGGCAAAAATGGGCACAAAGACCGCGAAACAGACCAGCAGAAAAATGATGCCCGCCGCCACGACGGAGCCCCTGTTGCGGGCAAAGCGCATCGCCACGTCCTTGAAGTAGCCGACGGGCTTGGTTTCCAGCTTTCGGTCGTGCATCCGGTCGCTCATGTCGACAAAGGCGAACTTGGAAGCGGGGATTTCCTTCATGTTTTTCTCGCTCATTACTTTTTGCTCCCCATGCGGATTCTGGGGTCGATGAACCCATAGCTGATGTCGACCAGAATGCCGCTCACCAGGCCAACCAATGTGTAGAACGCGGACAACAGCATAAAGAAATTGTAGTCCGGCGGAGAGGCTGTAACCGAAGCGACATACAGCGGGCCAACGCCCGGTATGCCGAATATTTGCTCAATAATCAATGATCCGCCGATGATGCCGATAAACTCGCCCAGGATCATCGGGAAGATGGGCACCATGGCGTTGCGCAGCGCGTGGCGCACGGTGGTCTGTGCCCTGGACAGGCCCTTGGTGCGCGCCAGCAGCAGGAATTCGCTGGTCAAAACCTCGGTTAATTCCGCGCGGGTATAGCGCGTGAGTCCCGCCACAATGCCAAACCCCAGCGAGAGGATGGCAGGCACCAGGGACACAAAGGTTTTGAACGAAAGGAAATCATAGCCCGGTTGCATCTGGAACGGGAACCATTTCAGCCGGAAGCTGAGGAAATACTGCACCAAAAAAGCGTAGACATAGCTGGGTACAGACACAAAAACAATGACGGCGACGGATATGATGTGATCCTGCCATTTGTTTTTGCGCAGCGCCGCATATATGCCCAGCAGCAGGCCCAATGGGGTGGCGAACAGCATGGTATAGGAGTTGACGACCACGGTGGCCGGCATCTTCTCCAGGAATTTGGTCATGACCTCCTGGCCGATATACAGGCTTTCGCTGATGCCCCAATCGCCGCCCAGAAGGGAACGCCTGACAAAAATCATATACTGTTCGATCAGGGGTTTGTTGTAGCCCAATGCCTCGCGGCGCATCTCGATCAGCTGCATGTCCTTGCCAAATTGGATCGCGGGCTTGGTGGGCAGAAGCTTTATCAGCACGAAACACATGGATACGATGATCAAAAAAACCATCAGCATCAACAGCACGCGCTTGATAATGTACTTGAGCATAGGGTAACCCCTTTACGACAAAGATTTCGCTGCGTTGATTACCGGCGCAGAGATACGATGGTCTCCATGACAACACTTGGGGAAGGGCGAACCCTTCCCCAAGCGCATGGATCACTTGGTTTACTTGTAGTTCAGCGTGCCGCCCTGCTCTGCCACGAAGGCATCCCATTCGGCGTCGTTGTAGTTGTAGGTCTGGAAGCGCAGGCCGCCGCGGCCCATCGGGAACATCTCATCCTCGGTGTAGTACTTGATCTGCATGCCCTTCAGGTTCGCGGAGCTCGCGTTCATCAGCGGGATGAAGTTGTAGTTCTGCAGCACGCGGTCCTCCATCTGGGACAGCACATAGATACGGCGGGCAGTCTTCTCAGAATCGGTGGAGTACGCGAAGTTCAGGTTGACGCTTTCCTTGGTGTCCACATTGGTGAACGCCTTGGTCTCGCCGGACATGGCCAGGTACCAGTCGTACACGGTGCCCGAGTACTTCACACCATCCAGTTCCATCTCCATGATGGCTTCCTGGGTGTTCCAGGCCGAGTCATACTGGTAGCTCTCCTTGACATAGGCTTCCATCAGGCCATAGGGGTCAAAGGTGGAACCCGTCCAGCCCACGCCGAAGAGCATGTCGACCTTGTTGGTGCGCAGCGCATCGGCAAAGCCGTTGCCCAGGGTGGCGTCGCGGGAGAACTCCAGTTTGCCTTCCAGCTTGGTGCCCTTGACCGCTTCGGTGTAGTTGTTGACGATGTAGTCATAGCCGTTGTTGTAAAACGCGCTCGTGTTGTTGGGGGTGCCGACCATGATGGAAACCACGTCGCCTTCCTTCATCAGCCCGAGCGACATGGCCTCGTCATAGGCCTTGTCGAAGTATTCGCGCGCCATCTCCAGGTTGTAGCCGGAGATGCTGTCAATGGCATCCTCGACGGTGGCATACAGTTTGCCTTCGCCGATTTCCTCTTCCAGGCCCCAGAACCGAACGACAACCTTCTGGGCTTCTTCGGTGTTGCGGTAGAAGATACCTTCCTCGGGGTTGGCAACGATCTGGCTGCCGTACAGCGCAAACGCCGGGGCGTTGACCGGGGAGGTTGCCAGCACGAACTCCTGACGGTTCATGGCCAGGCTCATCGCGACGCGGAAGTCCTTGACGGTCAGGATGGTCTTGTTGATGTTCTCGCCGGCGGCCGCCTGGTTGGCGGTCATGGCTTCCAGGTTGGGGTTGAACACCATTGCGAACACCGAGTCACCCTCATTGTAATAGGTGTACTCGCTCTTGGCGTAGGTCTCCATGTCGTCCCGCTGCAGGCCGTAGGTATCCAGCTGGCCGTTGAGGAACATCTCCAGGCGCGTTGCAGGCTCAGACACGAAGTCGCACTGGATCTTGGTGGTCTGGTAGGGGAAGCGCTCCGGCTCGTTGAAGCCGAACCACTTCTCATTGCGGACCAGCGTGTAAATCTTGTCGGACTGGAAGGTTTCCAGCACGTACGGGCCCCAGG
>JAGVSV010000294.1 GCA_019137115.1 Bacillota bacterium | reverse complement strand
GGCGTTATCGATGCTGGCGGTGATGCCCATGCCGTCGCCGTCCATGGTGGCCGTTCCGCAGGCGCCGTTGTACTGCCCTGCGCCATCCACCATGAACGTGGAATGGCTGCCGCCCACATAAAAGTATTCGCCGTGGATGGGCACACCATAGCTGAGGGAGCCGGGGTCCACCGACACCGGGAATATGGACAGCTCCAGCGCGTCAGGATGGGAGTGCCCGGCGCACAGGTTGCCGTACTTCAGAAACACGTGCGTGTCGCCGTCGCGCAGCATGGCCATCTTGTTGTGCGTCAGGTGCACGGACGCCTGTGTGTACAGGTTGATGCCGGGGTTTTCGGGCACGCCGTACAGCAGCGCGTCCAGGCTGGGCGCGGGGGTGCCATTGGCATGGATGACGGCGGCCAGCTTGTCTCGATCGGCCGCCGGAATGTCATCCAGCAGATAGTACGCGCGCACGTACATGCCCGCCACTTTCGCAAGGGAATACTTCCAGCCGTCGCTGGTGGCCGGCATGTCCCCGTTGGGGTACAGCAGTTGGAGCGGACCCAGAAACGCCTGCGCCATGACCTGCCGGATCTGCGGATCCTTGATCAGCGGCAGCACGCGCACGTCCCAGGTGCCGTCCTCATAGAAATCCGCTACCCTCAAAAACGCATAGAACTCCATCGCCGCCGACAGCGCGTAATAGTGGTAACTGATCGAATTTTCGCGCCAGAGGCCATCCGGCGTGATGTTTTCCATCAGCAGCCGGGCGCCGTTCATTTCGGTCAGGCGCGTAAAATCAAACGGATCGCTGGAACCCACGCGGTGCGGCTTCCACATCGGGTACAGGAACGCGACATCGCGGTAATACACGCCCACGCCGGTGGCGAACGCGGCATGCCAGAGCGAGATGTTCATCAGGTTGGTGGGCTGGGACAGGATCAGCCGCGCCATGGGCACGAACAGCTTGCGCTTGATGTGCTGGGCACGCTCGCCCATGGGATCGACCTGGGCTACCATGATGGCTTTCAGCGCGCTTAAGCCTATGATGGCTTCGTCCAGCGTGTGGCCGCCAAACTTGCCCAAGCCTACCCAGCGGCCGTGCTCGGCAAACTGCTCGTAATGATCCGCGTACCAGGTCAGCGTGTCCAGCACAAACGCCTGCCAGTGCGCCCCGCCCTCCACATGATATACCAGCGCCGCGGCGTTGAGCCCCGACAGGATGTCGTGCCGCCGGTTGGCGTTCCAGGCTTCCCTGATGTCCTGGGAGTTGTGCGCCTCCCCGCAATGGGAGCAAACGTGACGGTCGGGGCTTTCCCGGTTGTAAATCAGCGGCTCGGTGCAGGTGGGGCACACCGCGTGATGGCCCCAGCCAGCCACCAGGTCGGGGCTGTCGTAAAAGTGAGTGCGCCAGTATTCGGCCAGCTCGTGCCGTTTGTCGTACAGTTCTTTCAGCGCCGGTTGGGTTTCAAGGTCATGCCGGATGGCCTGGGCGTCGCGTATCATGCGTAAAAAAGTCCTCTCTACCATGTTTGCGGCAAAAGGGAGCCGCCCCCGCTGGCCCTCCTTGCGTGAGGACCGGGCGAAGGCGGCTCGCCCGTGGGTTGACTTGATTGCGTATTACGGAATTTCGTTGGCCATGCCGACCATCCAGTCGATCCAGGCCTGGCGGAAGTCCATGTACATCTGCTCGTTGGCCTTGTACCATTCGATCTTCTTGGCCCAAATCTCATCGCCGCCCAGGGACTTCCAGGCGTCGTCAATTTCCTTGACGCCCTGCTCCACCGTGTAGCTGGGGTTGGTGATGATCTGCGTTTCAATGTCGGAGCGCATGGGCGAGAAGTTGCTGGTCAGCGTAGCGTAGTCGTTGGAGGAATAGTCATACGGCAGCGTGTTGGAGATCGGGTGCGAGAACATGTTCTTGATGTTGGCCTCGTACCGCTCCGACAGCACCTTGTAGTTGGTCTTGTCGCTTGCGGCGATCTCGCCGGGCTGGTAGGTGGCGTTGGTGACCAGCGAGTACTCGTTGCCCGCCCACACCGGCGCGCCCGGGATGCCCTCGCGGAAACCATTGACCATGTTATACTGGGCGCCTTCCTGGCCAAAGACGATGGTGGACCAGTTGTCATCCCGCAGCAGCCAGTCGATGTACTTGATGCCGGCTTCCACCTTCTCCTCAGTCATGTCCTTGGTGAACATCGTGTAGATGCGCGCCGGAGCCTGCGGGGTCAGGAAGAAGGTGCCAAACTCGCTGGCCACGTTGGGCAGCGGGTAGGGATCGGCGCCGGGCACGGTCTCCATCAGCTCCTGGGTGCCGGTGGGGACGTTCCAGCCTGAGAACGAGAACGCGGCCTTGCCGGATGTCCACAGCTGGTTCTGGCGGGTCATGCTTTCGTCAGTGATGTATTCCGGGTCGACCAGGCCTTCCTGGAACAGCGTGCGCAGGGCCTGCATACCGGCCGCGTAGCGGTCGGAGCGGGAGCGCGGCACCAGCTCGCCATCCACCAGCACTTCCTCACTGCCGATGCCATAGATGCCCATCACAGTGTTGTAATAGTGCAGGCTGCCGGCGATCGGGGTGCTGGACGGGTCATTGGCCTTGATCTTGCGGGCTGCGTCCAGCAGCTCGTCAAAGGTGGTGGGCACGGCGATGCTCTGGGCGTCCAGGATGTCCTTGCGGTACCAGATGCCGGCCACGGGCAGCTCGGTCAGCTTGCGCAGGCTGGTGAAGGCATAAATGTGGCCGTCCTCCAGGGTGACAAACGGGGCCAGCATGGCCTCGTGCTTTTTGGCGTACTCCTTGTACTCCACGGAGTACTTTTCAATCGCGTCCTCCAGCGGCATGATCACTTCCTGGGCGCGCAGCTGGTCCATCCAGGGACGGCTGTACTCCCAGAAGATGTCGGGGTTGGTGCCCGCCGAGATCATGGCGTTGTACTTGGCGCGCGCGTCGTTGCGGGGCGCGGAAATCCAGGTGATGTTCACGCCCAGCGGGTTCATGTGCTCGTTGATGTAGCGGGTGACCACGTTGTCCTCGTAACTGCCCTGGTCGCCCGGAATGCCGCCGCGGTCGAACATGGAGATGCTGATCTCCACCAGTTCCTTATCGCCGGCCAGCGCGCCGGTCATCGGCACGAGCATCAGCAGCGCCAGCAGAAGAGTTGCAATGCGTTTCATAAAAAGTCCCCTTTCGTATTTAATGTCCCTAGTATTATACCCGGTTGCGACGTGTTTTATGCAGGTACGCCCTCCTTTTCACAAGAAAATTTCTATCCCTTCAGGGCGCCCACCATGACGCCCTTGACGAAGTATTTCTGCAGGAAGGGGTACACCATGATGATGGGCACGGTGGACACCAGAATGGCCGCCGCCTTGAAAGCCTCCTCGGTGACGCGCGGCTTGTCCATCAGCCCTTCCTCGTTGATCTGTTGCATGGCGGTCTGCGCCGCCCACAGCAGCTGGCGCAGTTTGAGCATCAGGGTGACTTTTTCGGGATCCGTAATGTACAGCAGCGGCCCCATGTAGGAGTTCCACCAGCCCACCGCGTAAAACAACGTCAGTGTTGCCAGCACGGGCAGCGACAGCGGCAGCATGATTTTGACCAGAATGACGATGTCATTGGCGCCCTCGATGGCGGCGGATTCCTCCAGCTCGGCCGGCAGGCCCTGGAAGAAGGTGCGCATGACGATCATGTTGTAGGTGCTGAACAGCGACAGAATCCACAGCCCGGCAAACTTGTTCATCAGCCCCAACGTGTTCATCAGAATAAACGTGGGGATCAGGCCGCCGCCAAAGAACATGGTGATCGTCAGCATCACCATCACGATTTTCTTGCCCGGGAAATAGGTGCGCGACAGCGGATAGGCGGCCAAAATCGTGGCGAACATGTTGATGATGGTGCCGAACACCGTCATCAACACCGTGTTGCGCATGGCTTTGAACAGATAGGGGTCTGTCCAGATCTGCTTGTAGGCCTCGAAGTTGATCTCAATCGGCCACAGGTATACCTCGCCGGCCATGATCGCCCGGTTGCTGGAGAGCGAGTTGGCAATCGTGTTCAGGAACGGGTACAGCGCGGTAAACGCGAACAGCGCCAGGAACAGGGTGTTGAGAATATCAAACACCAGCTCGCCGGTGGTGCGTCTGATCTTGTTGCCGCGCCGAACGCGGGATGAGGTTGTCATGTCCGTCCTCCTAAAACAGCGACGTCTCGCTGACTTTTTTGGCCAGGTAGTTGGTGCCCAGCAGAATCACCAGGTTGACCAGCGCCTGGAAAAGCCCGATGGCGGACGTATAGCTGAAGCGCAGCCGCTCAATGCCGATGCGGTATACATACACGCTGAACACGTCCGACACACTGCGGACATAGCTGTTTTGCAGCATGTAGACATGCTCAAACCCAACGTCCATCATGCTGCCCATGCGCAGGATGAGCAAAATGGACACCGTGGGCAGGATGGCCGGCAGCGTCACGTGCAGCACCTGGCGGAAGCGGCTGGCGCCGTCGATGCGGGCTGCCTCATACTGCTCCGGGTCAATGCCGCTGATGGCGGCCAGGAAAATGATGGTGCCCCAGCCGGCTTCCTTCCAGACGGAGGACACCACAAACGTGACAATCCACCAGGTTTTGTCCGCCATAAAGTAGATCGGCTCGCCGCCGAAAAAAACGATGATGCGGTTGACCACGCCGGAGCTGGGCGACAGCATGGCAATCAGAATGCCGGCCAGCACCACCCAGGACAGAAAGTGCGGCAGGTACAGCACGCTTTGCACGACGCGCTTGAAGCGCAGCGCGCGCAGTTCGTTGAGCAGCAGCGCGAGGATGACGGGGATGGGGAACGTGAACACAACCAGATACACGTTGAGCATGATCGAGTTGCGCAGGATGAGCTTGAAGTCCGGGCTGCGGAACAGCTCCTGGAAGTTCTTCATGCCCACCCAGTCGCTGCCCAGTATGCCGCGGCCGAGCTTAAAATCCTTGAAGGCGATGACAATGCCCCCCATGGGCAGGTACTTGAACACGATCAGGTACAGCACAATGGGCGCAAGCATGATGTACAGGTATTTTGCGCGGCGCATGTCCCGCCACAGGCGTTCGCGTTTGGTCAGGCGCTGCGGTTTGATGGCACTTGGTAACTGCGTCAAGGCGTGTCCTCCGTTTGTCCGGGCAGGCGGCGTTTCGCGGGGTGCTCCCGCGCCGCTGTCTTCATCGCATGTGGTTGTGACCCATGCTTTTTTCATGGAATATCATACCGTAGCACATACGTGCCGTCAAACGGAAAACGCATTTTTGGAGGTGTTTTTTGGGTATGAACGCGACCAGCCTAGCCCGACAGCCCTGCTTCCGCCAGGATGGGACGCGTGGGCCGCCCGGACACAAGCCGCCCGTCCCTGACAAAACCTTCCTCGCGTCCGGTCAGCTGTTCGACCAGATAGTCCCTAAGCTCGGCAATCCGGGGCGCGCACGAGGCATCGTTTACGCGCTCTTCACATTCGGTAGGATCGTTTTCCAGGTCAAAGTACTGCTCCAGACCGTCGTGGGAGAACCAGATGTACTTGTCCCGGTCGGTCACCGCAAAGTGGACGGATTCGGAAACGCCGCGCCCGTGGTAGGTGTGCTCGCCATGCAGCATGGCGCGCCAGGTCGACGCGTCGTCCTGCAACAGTGGCATCACGCTGTGCCCGTTCACACAGCATGTCCAGGTACGGGGTTTTCACGTCGGGATGCCCTGCCGCGCCCAGGCAGTCGCCCCGGAACTGGTCGGCCATGATCAGCAGGACATTGGGTTTGTGTGCCATGGTGCGCTCCTTTCAGGATCAGCCGGTCATTGGATCAGCTGGATGCACAACGCCAGCGGGCAGGCGCCAACCACGCCTTCGGGCAGCGTGACGCGCACGCCGTCGGCGGTTTGTTCCATCGCCAAAGGCTGCGCCGGGTGCAGCAGGTGCGCAGCACGGAATGGGCGACTGGCATCAAAGGTCAGTTCATTGGGCAGCGTATCGGCTTCGCCCAGCAAGATGGTCGCGTATACGCTACCCGTGGCTTCGACCTGTGTCAACAGGCAGGGGTAGTCCTGGCCATCGCCGTAGGCTGTCACCTCATGCGGCGCGCAGGCGCGCGTGCCATAGACTGCCTCCCCGTTCTTTTCCAGCCATTCCCCCATGCCCAGCGCCGAGCGCATGCCCTGCGCAGGCAGCCGGCCGTCGGGCTGGCCGCCCAGGTTGAGCGCCAGGTTGCCCCCGCGGCTGACCACCCGCATCAGCAGATGCACCAGCTCGCGCGGGGTTTTATAGGTGGCGCCGTAGCTGAAAGAAAACCCGCCGCCGATGACCACGCAACTTTCCCAGGGCACATCAAGGGCGGCTTCCGGCACGGTCTGTTCCGGGGTGATGTAGTTTTCATACGCGCCGCCCACTGTGCGGTCGGCGATCAACAAGCCGGGCACGACTTTGCGCGCTTTCTCGGCCAGCTCGCCCATGCGGATGTCCTGCCCGTTGTCTGGACGCACCTGTCCCCCGTCCAGCCACAAGCCTTCCACCGGGCCCATCGTGGTGGCCAGCTCCATCAACTGTGCGTGGGTGAAGCGCACAAACTCCTCCCACAATTCCGGCTTTTCCTCCGGATTGTAGGTGGGGTTGCGGTTATATCCCACGGGGCGCTCCTGATCCTTTGCCCAATACCACGGGCATTGCCAGTCCGGCTTGGAGAAATACGGGATGATGCCCAGGCCTTCCTTGCGGAAGGCGTCAAACAGGTGTCGGGCGATGTCCGCGTACTGGTGCGTGTGAAAAGGGCAGTCCTCCGCCGTGACGCGGTAATCGCTTTCCCTGGTGTCATACATGCAGAAGCCATCGTGGTGCTTGGTGGTGAACACCAGGTACCTGAAGCCCGCCTTTTTCGCGAACGCCGCCCAGTCCTCCGGATGGAAGCGCAATGGGTTGAACGTCTTGTTCAGGGCAAAATACCGCTCGCGGATCTGCTCGCCGCCCTCGGCCCAGTCCACGCCTCTGCGTGCCCAGTCCGCGTCGCCATCCGACAGCGTCCAGCTTTCCACCACGCCCAGCTGCGAATACGGGCCCCAGTGCACCATGAAGCCTAGCTTCTGGTCCTGGAACCAGGCAAGTTTCTTTAGAACTTCGGGGTCCTCCGGCCACACGTAACCGTCCGCGGGGCTGTGGTTGATGATGTCGCCGCGCGGGGCGGGCTTTCTCTTTTTTTGCTTCACCGGGCGCTCCTTTCTTTGCTCTGGCCAGTGCCTTGCACAAGGGGGGCAGGGATTTCCCCCTGCCCCCCGGACAAACAGGGCGTTCTGCCCTGTCAGGTATCTGGATTTACTTGGCCAGCGTTTCCAGGGCGCGGTTGCGGATCTCGGTCATTTCTTCCAGGCCCAGCTTGTTCAGCTGCTCCAGGTAGCCTTCCCATTCCGCGTTCACATCGGCTTCGCCGCTGACCCACTGGGCGATCTTGCCGTTGACGTAGTTCATGATGTCGGTCTGCAGGATGCCCAAACGCTCCGCATCCTTTTCGTTGGTGGCCCAGGTCTGCGGGATGGGCTCGTCCAGGAACGGCTCGTAGGCTTCGTCCGCGGCGGTTTTCTCATCTACGTTGACCTCGCCGTCCACAGACTGCAGCACATAGCTGGTCTTGATGTACTTTGGCAGGGACTGCATGAAGGCATTGCCCCAGCCCCACTTCTCTTCCTCTTCCTTGGTGAAGTTGCTGGTGTCCAGCGCGCGGTACACGCCATCGCCCAGGGATTCGATCTTGATGCCGATGGGGCCCCACTGGATCTGGACGGAGTTTTCCTCGGCGAACACGTTGTCAAACCAGCGCACGATGACTTCCGGATGCTCCGCCTTGTCGGTGATGGCCACCTGCGTGCGGAAGAACGTGACGCCGTAGCCATTGCGGCGGAACACTGGCGCCTTGCCGTTCGGGCTGGTCAGCACGGGCAGGAAGGTGAAGTCGTTGGTGTCGTCCTCGTTGTTGTCGTAGAAGTCGCCCGGGCCATAGCCGATGGACACGCCGTACAGGTTCTGCTTGCCCTTGGACTTCCACATCGCGGAATCCTGGGTGAACAGCTCCGGGTCAACCAGGCGCTCTTTGTACAGGTCGGCAAAGAACTCAATGAATTCCTTGAACTCGGGCTGGTTGGCGTTGAACTGCAGCTTGCCGTCCACCATGGCATAGAAGGGGTTGTTGCCCGAGCTGGAGGCGTTGACGCCAAACCATCCGGCCAGCGTGCCCAGCGCCAGGTTGTTCGGGTCGCCCGAGAAGGGAATTTCGTCGTTGGGGTCGCCGTTGCCGTTGGCGTCCTGGTCGCGGAACGCGATCAGCACGTCCTTGAGCTCCTCGGTGTTGGTGGGCATCTCCTTGCCCACGTTCTTGAGCCACACCTGGTTGATCCAGGGCAGGAAGGTGACCAGCGGCTCGCCGATCACGTACGGGATGGTGTAGATGTGGCCATCCGGCAGCGTGAAGGCCTGGCGCACGCCGGGGATGTTGAGCACTTCGGTGATGTTGGGGGCGTACTTCTCAAACAGGTCTTCCAGCGGAATGTACACGCCGTCGATCATGCCGTCGTTCAGAATGTCCTTCTGCCCCAGCAGCCAGCCGCCGATGACGTCCGGATAGTCGCCGCTGGACAGCAAAATGCCCAGCTTTTCAAGCGCGGTTTCATACGGGAAAAGCATCCAGTCGATCTTGACGTTGGTCTGCTCCTCCAGCACGGGCAGCATGTACTTGTCCTCTACCAGTCCGGAATCGTCCACCAGGAAGGTGAAGGTGTAGGCGCCTTCGTCCACGATGGGCAGGCCCTCGGTGTACATGATGCCGTCCTTGGTGCGTTCCGCAGCGGAAACCATGCCCACCGACGAAGCAAGCATGATGGCTGCCAGCAACACGAGTAACAGTTTGCGCATTGGGGTTCCTCCTTTTCTTCGATCAGCGCTTGTGCGCGAATCAACTATCCCTTCACGGCGCCGATCATGACGCCCTTGACAAAGTATTTCTGGATAAACGGGTACAGGATCAACATCGGGATGGTGGAAATGATGATCAACGAATACTTCATCATCTCGGTGAGCGCCTCCAGCCGCGCCTTTTCGGCCAGCTGTTCGGCGGTCATCACCTGGCTGGTCTGGGACCACTGGTTTTGCAGCAGGATGCTGCGCAGCTCCAGCTGCAAGGGCCATTTGGCGCGGTTGGTGATGTACAGCAGCGCGCTGAAGTAGCTGTTCCAGTGGCCAATGCCGTAGTATAGCGTGAGGATGGCGATGATCGCACCGGACAGCGGCAGCACGATGTACAAGAAGAACCGCGTGTTGCCGCAGCCGTCCAGCTTGGACGCCTCCAGCAGCTCATCCGGGATGTTGGTCACAAAGAACGTGCGCCCCACAATCATATTGTACACACCCAGCGCGCCGGGAATCACCAGCGCCCACATGGTGTCCATCAGCCCGGTCTGGCTGACGACCAAATACGTGGGGATCAGGCCGCCGCCGATGAACATGGTGACCATGTAGTAGATCGTGATGGGCTTTTGCCCGAAAAAATCCTTGCGCGACAGCGCGTAGGAGGTGGGAATGGTCACGACCAGATTGACCAGCACGCCCACCACCGTGTACAGCAGCGAATTGGCAAAGCCCCGCATCACGCGCTGCTCCTGCAGCACACGCTCATACCCTTCCAGCGTAAAGCCGATGGGCAAGAACGTGACCTTGCCGCTGGCCACCGCGACGGGGTCGGAGAACGAGGAGATCACCACAAAATACAGCGGGTATGCCACCAGGAGCGTGGCCAGCGTCAGCAGGATGAATATGATGCTGTCGAAGATGATGTCGCTGCGGCT
>JAGVSV010000209.1 GCA_019137115.1 Bacillota bacterium | reverse complement strand
CAGCGCTTCCTTGTTGGCCAGCAGCACGCGGCGGCCGGCCTGAAGCGCTGCCAGCACACTCTCCAGCCCCACCATGCCCACCACGGACACCAGCACGTCATCGGCCGGGGCATAACCGGCCAGGTGCTTCAGCGCGTCGGTGCCGAAGGACCAGTCACAGAAGCGCAAATCCTCAGGGATTTCAACCTCTCCCCCGGTCAGCCCCGCCATTTTGGGCCGGAAGGCGCGAACCTGCTCAAACAGTAGCTCGGCACTGCTGTGCGCCGACAGCGCGGCAATGCGGAACCGTTCCGGATGCATTTTGACAAGCGAAAGCGCCTGGGTGCCGATGGAACCTGTGGACCCAAGGATGGTCAGGTTGCGCTGTGGTACCGTCACGTTATACCGCAAACAGCTGGTACAGGTAGATCAGCACCGACATGAACAAAAATATTGCCGTAATCCTTGATGTTGCAGTGCCGCTTGATCAGCGAAGCAAACAGGTCACCCGTCTGGCTGGCAATGCCGCCCACCAGCCCCAGCAGCGGAAAGTGCCAGAACGGCGGCAGGCTGGAGGTCAGCGTCATGGCCGCCAGGTACACGGCAATGGCGGCCAGCATGCTGCCCACCAGGCCGCCCACCGCGCCCTCCACCGTTTTGCGCGGGCTGATCACGGGGTTGAGTTTGACATGCCCGTAGGTGACGCCCACGAAATAGGCCAGCGCGTCGCCGGCGACAGGCACCAGAAAGGCCAGCGCCAGCAGCATGCGCTGTAAGGCAATCGGCTCCACCCGCACCATGGCCAGCAGGCACATGCCGGGCAATGCCACGGCAAAGATCGGCAGCACCGACACCAGGTAGTCATCCAGCCTGGGCTCATCGCGGAACATGATCAGGAGGCTGACCACCATCAGCGCGCAGTACAGGATGGCCATCAAAATCGTGATGGCCGCCGATGCGGTCATCAGCAAAAAACAAGGGATACTGGCGATCAGCGCGGCCCAGGTGGGCCACGCCACCGGGCGGTGTCCCGCGGCCGCCAGCGCCCGGAACATCTCCCACATCGCGATGCAGACGGCACCCGTCCACAGCACGGCGAACACCCATCCGCCAAAGTACAGCGCTACGCCCAGCAGGGCCAACAGGCCCGCACCGGTGATGATCCTCGTTGTCATTCGGTTCTGCCTCCAAACCGGCGGCTGCGCGCGGCATAAGTATCCAGGCATCGCTTGAAATCCGCGACGCTGAAGTCAGGCCAGAGCATGTCCACAAAAATCAGCTCCGCATATGCGGACTGAAACAAAAGGAAGTTGCTGATGCGCAGCTCGCCGCTGGTGCGGATCAGCAGGTCGACGTCCGGCTGGCCTGCGGTGTACAGATGGTCCCGGAGGTCCTGTTCCCCAATGGCTTGCGGACTGATGTCGCCGTTGACCGCCTTTTCGGCCAGCGCGCGCGTCGCCCGCACCAGCTCCCCCCGGCCGCCGTAGTTGAGCGCGATGTTCAACTGCATGCCCTGGTTTGAGCGTGTGCGCTGCTCGGCGTCGGTGACGCTGTTCCGCTGCGCGGGGGGCAAGCCCGCTTTGTCGCCCAGGATGCGGATGCGCACGCCCTCGCGATCCAACTCGTCAATCTCGCTTCGGAAAAACTCCAGGATCAGCGCCATCAGCGCGGCCACTTCGGTGGGCGACCGGCGCCAGTTTTCGGTGGAAAAGGCGTACAGAGACAGCACCTGGATGCCCATGTTGCTGGCGGTGCGGATGATCTCGCGCAGGGTTTCCACCCCCTGGCGGTGCCCCAGCGCCACTGCTACCTTGTGCTGTTTGGCCCAGCGCCCGTTGCCGTCCATGATGATGGCTACGTGGCGGGGCAAGGCAACGCTCATGCGCCAAACTCCTTTTTGATCACCTGATCGCGAAACCAGCCTGCCAGCCAGCAATCCCCTCGCACCAAAATCACACGGGCCGTCAGGCCCGATGTGTCGTTCGGGGCAGAAAGAAAGCGCACCCGCTCCATTGTCATGTCAGGGCAGCGTTGCAGCGCCTGATAAAGGGGCAAGCCCGCCAGATCGGAAGGGTTCAAACCTCCATGATCTCTTTCTCTTTTTCCTCAGCGATCTTGTCGACATCCTTGACCGCGGCGTCCGTCAACTTCTGGAGTTCGTCCTCGGCCTTGCGGCGGTCGTCCTCGGTGATCTCCGAGTCCTTCTCCAGTTTCTTGATCTGGTCCATCGCGTCCCGGCGGATGGCACGCAGCGCCACTTTGCTTTCCTCGGCGGTCTTGCGCACCAGCTTGTTCAGCTCACGCCGGCGCTCCTCGTTCAGCTCCGGGATCACCAGGCGGATCAACTTGCCGTCATTGGCCGGGTTCAGGCCCAGGTCGCTCTTGAGGATTGCTTTTTCCACCAGCGGGATGGCTTTCACATCCCACACCGAGATGGTCAGCAGCCGCGGTTCCGGCGACATGATGTTGGCCATCTGGTTTAGCGGCGTCTGGGTGCCGTAATAGTCCACCATGATGCGGTCCAGCAGCTGGGGATTGGCGCGTACATATCAACACAACCTCCGTTCAGGATTTACTGCACTCATTGTACCCAACGGGGGCGCGTAAGGCAAGGCGGGATGCAGGATGGCTGGCGCCAAAACGCGATAACGTGAATGTGGTAGGATGTGGGAAATCGTCTGCGGGCGCGTTTGCAGGGGAAATTTTGTATGTACCAGGATTTGATGGCAATGCTCACCAAGCCGCCGCTGTACCAGAAAACGGTATGTCCGTTCTGGGTGGACGAACATATCTCCAAAGGCATGCTCAAAGCCCACCTGGATCCGGCGACGGACGCGGCCAGCCGGAAACCCGACGCCATCGCCCGCTCCGCTGACTGGATCGGGGGGCTTGTGCCGGCCGGCGCGGCGCTGCTGG
>JAGVSV010000226.1 GCA_019137115.1 Bacillota bacterium | reverse complement strand
GCCGTCACCGTCACCACGGCCAAGTACGCCAGCCAGTCGTTGGCTTGCGTCAGGTGCCTGCTGAAAAGGATCAGACCGATCAGCCAGATGGCCAGCCCCGCAAACAGCATGGTGCTGGCGTCCCGCTCCCGCTTGCGCGGGCGCATCAGCCACGCGTGGGTGGTTCGGGTGAACAGCTTGGTAAACAAAAACGCCAGCCCCATCACCAGAAACAGCTGGTTGGCGGACAGCGCGATGAACGTAAACACCAGGATCATCGTCACCTGCAGCGCCGTCATGGTGATCATGCGCAGGCTGCGGAAACGGGTCAGCAGGCTGACCTGGTCCAGCGCTTCCGTGTTGGCATTATCCGCTACGACAACGGGCTGGGCGTCCTGCGCCAGCAGCCCCTGGCCATCAAACATCCCCAGCAAACACGCCAGCAGGAACCCGCCCAGCAGGTACCAGGCGGTTTCGGTGGGCAGGGAAACAAACAGGATCAGCGCGCAAATACCTACAAACAGCAGCGTGGCTTCCAGCGCGCGCAGCACCGTCTGCACCCGGGTCATGCCGCGCTTAACCGAGGTGCCCCACAGGTGCCGTACCGCGCCGGAGTGCAGGCTGATCAACAGCACCAGGCTGAACAACAGCCACAACAGCGGCATGTCCACACGCAGGGGATAGACCAGGATCACCGTCAGCGCCAGGATGCCCGACAGCACGGTCAACACCATCAGCGACACGAGCAGCGCCTTGTTCATGCGCACGCGCCGGGCGGGGCCATACAGACGGATCGCCAGGCGCGCGGTGTTGCCCACCATGTACAGCGCGCCGCCAAGCACGCTTTGTTTGACCAGCACGGTGCTGGCCAGCACGCAGTACAGGTACGCGTACAGCGTCTGGAAGGAGCGCATGCTCCCCCAGCGATCCGGCGCGGATGGGACATCCGGCGTGTAACTTGCCTGTGCCAACGGATCCCCCCCTGTGTTCAGTAATGCCTGTCATTATAACATCGGCCGCGCTTTGCGGGCAAACAGCAGCGCCCGGCACGAATGCGCGGGCGCCGCGGGTTGTTGGGTAGTTCTTGCGTCAGACGCCGGCCATTTCCTTGTAGGCCCTGAGCCGGTCGGCGGCTTCTTCTTCAGCTTCCTTGAACAGTTTCTCGGCCACATCCGGGAACGCCTTGACCAGAGAAGTGTAGCGTACCTCGCCGCGCAGGAAGTCCTGATAGGATTCCGTCGGGTCCTTGCTATCCAGCGTGAAGGGGTTTTTGCCCTCGGCGGCCAGCAGCGGATTGTAGCGGTACAGCTGCCAGTAGCCGGTGGCCACGGCTTTGCGGGTGGCGGCCTGCGAGAAGGACATGTTCAGGCCGTGGTTGATGCACGGCGAGTACGCGATGATCAGCGACGGGCCGGGATAGGCTTCCGCTTCGTTCATAACCCGCAGCAGCTGCGCGGGGTTCGCGCTCATCGCGACCTGGGCGACATACACATAGCCATAGGTCATCGCCATGCGGCCCAGGTCCTTCTTGCGGGTGCGCTTGCCGGCGGCGGCAAACTTGGCCACCGCGCCGGTGGGCGTGGATTTGGAGGACTGGCCGCCGGTGTTGGAGTACACCTCAGTGTCCAGCACCAGAATGTTGACGTCCTGGTTCTGTGCCAGCACATGGTCCAGGCCGCCAAAGCCGATGTCATACGCCCAGCCGTCGCCGCCGAAGATCCACACGGACTTCTTGACCAGCAGATCCTTGTTGTCCAGCACTTCCTGGCTCAGCTTGCAGGCGTCACAGTCACACTTTTTGCCGTTCTTGATCCACTCGGCCTCGTACTCAGTGCCGGTCATGTCCAGGCCGTCCTCACAGGCCGCGATCAACTTGGCTGCCGCTTCCTTGGAGGCGTCCGCGTCGTTCATGCCGGCAAGCCAGGCGTCGGCGGCTTCCTTGATGTCCGCCTGCACCCATTCAACGGCTTTGAGCTTCTCCACCGTCATGGCCAGGTTCTCGCGGCGCTGCGCGAAGGCCAGGTTCATGCCAAAGCCAAACTCCGCGTTGTCCTCAAACAGGCTGTTGGCCCATGCCGGGCCATGGCCCGCGTCGTTGACCGTGTACGGGCACGTGGGGGAGGAGCCGCCGTAGATCGAGGAGCAGCCCGTGGCGTTGGCAACGACCATCCGGTCGCCGAACAACTGGGTGACCAGCTTCACATACGGGGTCTCGCCGCAGCCGGCGCAGGCGCCGGAGAACTCAAACAGCGGCTTTAAGAATTGGCTGCCCTTGACGGTGGCCTTGTTGACGGGCACCTTGACCTCCGGCAGCGTCTGGGCGTATTCCCAGTTGCTCTCCTGGTGGCGCTGGCTGTCCAGGGGCTTGAGGATCAATGCCTTCTCCTTGGAGGGGCACACCTCGGCGCAGTTGCCGCAGCCGGTGCAGTCCAGCGGGCTGATCTGGATGCGGAACTCATAGCCCGCGTACTCGCGGCCGATGGCCTTCTTGGTCTCAAAGGATTCGGGCTTTTCCGTGCCATCCTCCACCAGGAAGGGGCGGATGACGGCGTGCGGGCACACCAGCGAGCACTGGTTGCACTGGATGCACTTGTCAATCTGCCACTCCGGCACGTTGATGGCGATGCCGCGCTTTTCGTACTTGGTGGTGCCGGTGGGCACAAAGCCGTCCGCGCTGAAGGCGGATACCGGCAGGTTGTTGCCGTCCTGCGCCAACACAGGCTTGATCACATCGTCAAAGTATTCCGTCGCTTCCACCTTGATGGGCTCAGCGCCCGTGGTCGCGTTGGCCCATTCGGCGGGCACCTTGACTTCGTTCAGGCCGCTGATTGCGATGTCAATCGCGTCCCAGTTGCTCTTGACCACGGCGTCGCCCTTGAGGCCGTAGGTAAGCTTGACATATTCCTTCATGTACTTGTCCGCATCTTCGTAGGGGATCACATTGGCCAGCTTGAAGAACGCGGCCTGCATGATCGTGTTGATGCGGTTGCCCATCTTTACCTTGCGCGCCAGGTCGGTCGCGTTGATGATGTAGAGCTTGGCATTTTTTTGTGCCAGCTGCTGCTTCATTTTGACCGGCAGCCGGTCGGCGAGCTCCTCGCCTTCCCACTGGCAGTTGAGCAGGAACGTACCGCCTTCCTTGAGCGGCGTGACCATGTCGTACAGCGTCACATAGGCCGGGTTGTGGCAGGCCACAAAGTCCGCCGCGTCCACCTGGTAGGTGGAACGGATGGGGTGCTTGCCAAAGCGCAGGTGCGATACCGTCAGCCCGCCGGACTTCTTGGAGTCATAGGCGAAGTAGCCCTGCGCATACAGGTCGGTATGGTCGCCGATGATCTTGATCGAGTTTTTGTTGGCACCCACCGTGCCGTCCGAGCCCAGGCCGTAGAACATGCAGCTCACGGTGCCTTCGGGGGCGGCGTTGAACAGCTCGCCCAATTCAAGCGAGGTGTGCGTCACGTCGTCCACGATGCCTACGGTGAAGTGGTTCTTGGGGGTCGCGGCGTCCATGTTGTCATAGATTGCCTTGACCATCGTGGGGGTGAATTCCTTGCTGCCCAGGCCGTAGCGGCCGCCCAGCACCTTGACGTTGGTGATTTCCTTTTCCGCCAGCGCCGTGCGCACGTCAATGTACAGCGGGTCGCCGGGGGCGCCGGTTTCCTTGGTGCGGTCAAGCACCGTCAGGGTCTTGACGGTCTTTGGCAGCGCGTCCACAAACGCGTCGATCTTGAACGGCCGGTACAGGCGCACCTTGAGCACGCCCACCTTTTTGCCCTGCTTCATCAGCAGGTCGACCGTTTCGTGCACGGCTTCGGCGCCGGAGCCCATGACCATGACCACGTGCTCGGCATCCGGGGCGCCGTGATAGTCAAACAGCTGATAATGCCGCCCGGTCAGTTCGCCCACCTGCTTCATGCAGGCTTCGACAATGGCGGGCACGGCATCATAATATTTGTTGGCGGCTTCCCGGTTCTGGAAGAACACGTCGGGGTTCTGCGCGGTGCCGGCCTGGTGCGGATGCTCCGGGTTGATGCCGCGCGCGCGGAACGCCTTGACTTTGTCCCAGTTGACCAGGGGACGGATCTCTTCGTAATCGATCTCGTCGATCTTCTGCACTTCATGGCTGGTGCGGAAACCATCAAAGAAGTGAAGGAACGGCACCGACGACTCGATGGATGCCAGGTGGGCAACCAGCGCCATGTCCTGCGCTTCCTGCACGCTGCCGGACGCAAGCAATGCAAACCCGGTCTGGCGGCAGGCCATCACGTCGCTATGATCGCCAAAGATCGAAAGCGCGTGCGTAGCCAGCGTGCGGGCGCTGACGTGGAACACGCCGGGCAGCAGCTCGCCGGAAATTTTGTACATGTTGGGGATCATCAGCAACAGGCCCTGGGACGCGGTGTAGGTGGTGGTCAGCGCGCCGGCGGCCAAGGAACCGTGCACAGCGCCGGCGGCGCCGGCTTCGCTCTGCATTTCCTGAACGCGCACCTTTTGCCCAAACAGGTTCAGTCTGCCCTGTGCGGCCCATTCGTCCACATACTCCGCCATGGTGGATGACGGGGTGATGGGGTAGATCGCGGCTACGTCGCTAAACGCGTACGCGATATGGCTGACGGCGCCATTACCGTCGATGGTTACCTTGTTGGCCATGAAAAACCCTCCTTGCAGGTAATCTTCGGTTGAAAGCCGGCGGGGACCCCCCGCCACATACAAAAAACGGTGTGCCGTTTTATGGCAACAGTATAGGCGCGCGCCACAATGCTTGTCAAGGCAATGGCATAGCGAAACCCGCATGTGGAATGCTTGACAAGCCCCGTTTGAATGCCGTATGATTTAGGCGACAAAAAAGTAACGGATGCCCCGGGACGGACGCAGATTTGTGGCAGTTGCGACATGGCTGTACCAAAGGCCAACATAATGGAGGGAACCGATCATGCATCCCCAACCAACCGCCCCCCAGGAAGGCAAAAAGCCGGACTATTCCCAGATCGATATGTTCATCCAGCAATACTACCCGGACGGAAAAAACTGCCTGATCCCGGTGCTGCACACCGCGCAGAACCTCTACGGGCATCTGCCGCTTCCCCTGCTGGAACACATATCGGGCAAGCTGAACATCCCGCTGTCGGAGATCACTGGGGTGGTCAGCTTTTATTCTTTTTTCTCGATGAAACCCCGCGGCCGGCACCTGATCCGCGTATGCCTGGGCACCGCCTGCTATATCCGGGGCGGCAAAAAGCTGGTGGATCATATGCTGAGCAGTTTGAAGATCGACATCGGGGAAACCACCGAGGACCAGCGCTTCACGCTGGAAATCGCGCGCTGCATCGGCGCGTGCGGCCTGGCGCCGGCGGTGATGATTGACAACAAAGTATACAAGCAGATGTCACCCGCCAAAATGGATGCGCTGCTCAAACAGTTTCGCTAAAAGAGGTGATACGCGTGACGCTTGAACAACTGCAACAAATCAAAACCGAGCACACCGCAATGGAAGCGCAGTACACCCACCGGGTGCTGATCTGCGCGGGGGGCGGCTGCGTATCCTCTGCCTGCGCCGATGTGCGCGACGCGGCCAGGGCCAAGGTGACCGAAATAGGGCTGGAGGCATCCGTGCCCGTTGACGAAACCGGCTGCATGGGGCTGTGCGCGATCGGGCCGGTGATGCTCATCCTGCCGGACCGGACCTTCTATGTGGGTCTCAACGCCCAGAAGGCGGCTGAGATCATCGAAAAGCACGTGGGCGGCGGGCAGGTGGTGGAGAAGTACACCTATTTTGACCCGCTCAAGCTGCGCCACATCCCCTGCATCGATGAGATCGACTTTTACCGCGATCAGGTGCGCATCGCCCTGCGCAACTGCGGCATCATGCCCTTTGGCGACATCGAAGCCTACATCGCCCGCGATGGGTACAAGGCCATTGGCCAGGCATTGACCGGCAAAACCCCGCAGGACGTGATCGACATCGTCAAGGCGTCCGGGCTCCGCGGCCGTGGCGGCGCGGGTTTCCCCACGGGCCTCAAATGGCAGACCGCACATGACGCCAAAGGGGACACCAAGTACGTGGTGTGCAACGCGGACGAGGGCGACCCCGGCGCGTTCATGGACCGCAGCATCCTGGAGGGCGACCCGCACACCGTGCTGGAGGGCATGCTGCTGGCGGGCTACGCAAGCGGCGCGCGGCACGGCTATGTGTATGTGCGCGCCGAATACCCCATCGCCATTGAACGCCTGACGCGGGCGATCGAACAGGCGCGCGCCCTGGGCTTGTTGGGCAAGGACCTGTTCGGCAGCGGCTTCTCCTTTGATGTGGACATCCGCATCGGCGCCGGGGCGTTTGTGTGCGGCGAGGAAACCGCGCTGATGGCTTCCATTGAAAGCCAGCGTGGCGAACCCAGACAAAAGCCGCCCTACCCGAGTCAGGAAGGCCTGTACGGCTGCCCGACCATCATTAATAATGTAGAAACGCTCGCCGTGGTACCGGACATCGTGCTGGAAGGCGCCGACTGGTTTGCGCAGTACGGCACCGAACAGTCCAAGGGCACCAAGGTGTTTGCATTGGCCGGCGACATTGTCAACACCGGGCTGATTGAAGTGCCCATCGGGATGCCGATTGGCGACATCATCTTCAAAATCGGCGGCGGCATGCGCGACAAGAAGCGCTTCAAGGCCGTGCAAATCGGCGGCCCCTCGGGCGGCTGTCTGACGGAGGACATGCTCAACACGCCGACGGACTACGAAACGCTGGCGGAACGCGGCGCGATCATGGGCTCAGGCGGCATCATCGCCATGAACGAGGACGCCTGCATGGTGGACACCGCGCGCTTCTTCATGGACTTTATCCAGGACGAATCCTGCGGCAAGTGTGTGGCATGCCGCGTGGGCACCAAGCGCATGCTGGAAATCCTGACCCGCATCACCCGCGGCGAGGGGCGGGAAGGCGATGTCGAGCTGCTGCTGGAACTGGGTGCCACCATCACCGACACCGCCATGTGCGGCCTGGGGCAGACCGCGCCCAACCCGGTGGTGTCCACCATCGTCAATTTCCGGCGCGAGTATGAGGATCACATCCGCGAGGGCTTCTGTGAAGCCAGCGTATGCGGCGACCTGTTCATCTCGCCGTGCGAGAACACCTGTCCGGCCAACATCAACATCCCGGGGTACCTGTCGCTGATCTCGGCGGGCCGGTTCATCGATGCCTATGACCTGATCCGCCAGGAAAACCCCATGCCCGCCATCTGCGGGCGCATCTGCACGCGCGCGTGTGAAAGCAAGTGCCGGCGTGCCACGGTGGACGAGGCGATGTCCATATCCGCCCTCAAGCGCTTCGTGGCAGACTACGCCTTCCGGAACCGGGCGCAGCAGACCGAGGACATCGTCTTCCCGCAAAACAACAAGCACGTGTCGGTGATCGGCGCGGGCCCCGCTGGCTTGACGTGCGCGTACTACCTGGCGCGTCTGGGCTATCAGGTGGATGTGTATGACAACCATCCGCTGGCCGGCGGTACGCTGGCCTACGGCATCCCGGATTATCGTCTGCCAAACGACGTGCTGCAGCGCGAGATTGACATGATGCGCCGCTCGGGCTTCCATATCCATCTGAACACGACCATCGGCAAGAACATCGCCTTTGACAACCTGCGCGAAACGTCCGACGCGGTGTTCATCGCCATCGGCACGCAGCTGCCGCAGAAACTCAACATCGCCGGCGAGGAAATCGACGGCGTGCTCCCGGGCATCGACTTCCTGAAGGCCGTCAAGATGTACAACAGCATGGACTTTACCGGCAAGCGCGTGGTGGTCATTGGCGGCGGCAACACCGCGATTGACTCGGCGCGCACGGCGCTGCGGCTGGGCGCCGTGGATGTCAAAATCCTGTACCGCAGGACCCGCGACATCATGCCGGCGTACGACATTGAAATCGAAGAGGCGCTGGAGGAAGGCGTGCAGCTGGTGGAGCTGGTGTCGCCCACCCGGTTCATCGCCGGTGTGGACGGCAAGCTGCAGCAGGTGGCCTGCGTGCACCGCCGCATCTCGGACTTTGACAACCGCGGCCGCCGCAACACCGCCCATATCGAGGGCACCAACTTCCTGATGGATGTGGACTATGCCATCGTGGCGGCCAGCCAGTACGCCGACCTGCCGTTCATCCACAAGGCGGACATCGGCCTAACACCGTGGGGCACGTTTACCGTGGACAAGAAAACCCTGATGACCACAATGCGCGGCGTGTTCGCCGGCGGGGACATCGTGCGCGGGCCGGATGACGTCATCCGCGCGATCGCTGACGGCAAGCGGGCAGCCTCCTCCATCGACCAGTTCCTGGGTGGCTCCGGCAAGCTGAACAAGGGCCGGAAGATCGACATACCGGACACATTTGACGCCGATGATGAGGTCATCATGCACAAGCGTTTCCCGCAGGAGTTCCTGCCGCTGGAGGAGCGCACACACAACTTCGCAGAGGTGAACCTGGGGTACCACAAGCTCAACGCGATTGCGGAAGCCATGCGCTGTCTGCATTGCGAGAGGAGGTAAGGATATGGTACGCATGACCATCAACGGGAAAATCATTGAAGCGCCGGAGGGCAGCACCATTTTGGAGGCGGCGCGGAGGAACCATATTTATATCCCCTCCCTGTGTTACATGAGCGACCAGCACCCGTCCGGTTCCTGCCGCATTTGCGTGGTGGAGGTGGAGGGACAAAAGCACCTGCAGGCTTCCTGTATGACCAAGGTCAGTGACAACATGGTCATCCAGACCAACACGCAACGCGTACGCGCCGCGCGCAAGGTGCTGTATGAGTTGATTTTGTCCGATCACAACCAGACCTGCCTGACCTGCAACCGCAACATGACCTGCGAACTGCAAGCCCTGGGCAAAAAGCTGGACCTGGACGAGCCGCGCTTTGAGGGCGAAAAATCCACCGGCGACATGGACGTATCGGTGGCCATCACGCGGGACAACAGCAAATGCATCCTGTGCCGCCGCTGCGTGGAGGCGTGCAACCAGTACCAAACCGCCGGGATCATCAACCTGCAAAACCGCGGGTTTGACGCCACCGTGGGACCTGCCGCCGGCTTGGCGCTGGGCGAGGTCGCCTGCATGTTCTGCGGCCAGTGCACGGTGGTGTGCCCGACCGGCGCGCTGACGGAGACCGACTCGGTACGGGAAGTATGGGCAGCGCTCAATGACCCGGATCTGCGCGTGGTGGCGCAGGTTGCGCCGGCGGTGCGCGTGGCGATTGGCGAAGAGTTTGGCATCCCGACCGGCACCGATGTAACCGGCAAACTTGCGTCCGCCATCAAGGAGCTGCGCTTTGACGATGTGTTTGACACCGAGTGGGCAGCCGACCTGACCGTCATGGAGGAAGGCACGGAGTTCCTGGAGCGCCTGAGCGCATATATGGAGGGACGGCGCGTCCAGCTGCCGATGATCACCAGCTGCAGCCCGGGCTGGATCAAGTATGTGGAGCACCAGTTCCCCGACCAGCTGGGGCATTTGTCCAGCTGCAAATCGCCGCACATGATGATGGGCGCGCTGGTCAAGGAGCATTACGCGAAAAAGCTGGGCATCCCGGCGGACAAGCTGTTCGTGGTGTCTATCATGCCCTGCACCGCCAAAAAATTCGAGATCAAGCGCCCCGAGATGGTCAACGGCGGCTTGCCCAATGTGGACGCCGTGCTGACCACCCGCGAGCTGGCCGACATGATCCGAGCGGTGGGCATTGACTTTGACCTGATGGAGGTCTCGCGCTTCCACACGCCCTTTGGCGAGGCCAGCGGCGCGGCGGACATCTTCGGGGTCACCGGCGGCGTGATGGAAGCCGCGCTGCGCACCGTGTACGAAATCGTCACCGGCCGGGAGATCCCCTTTGAGGGGCTCCGAGTCGAAACGCTGCGCGGCGATGGGGAGATCAAGGAAGGCGCTGTCACCATCA
>JAGVSV010000180.1 GCA_019137115.1 Bacillota bacterium | reverse complement strand
CCTTCACATCAAGCGGTGACCAATATAACACGAAACGCACCCCATCTCAACCCCTGCCAAGCGGGTATGTTATCGTTGTGCAGGTTTACTTTTCTGACTGCCTTGGCTATGATGCAACAAGGAAACCAACCGGCGGTCGCCGCCATGAGAGGGAGGGCTTTCATGAGTGTACTGACCTATAAGTGCCCGTCCTGCGGGGCGCCTTTAGTCTATGATGGCAACAAGCAGGAGCTGACCTGCGGCAACTGCGGCAATTCGTTTACGCCGGATGTTGTGCGCGAGGTGGCGGAGATCGAAAACCAGGACGCCGGCTTTGAGCGCATGGAATGGGATGTGAAGGATGATTCCTTCTCCGCGGGAGAAGCCGCCAGAACCAAGGCGTACTCCTGTTCCTCCTGCGGCTCGCAGCTGATGACGGACGAAACCACGGTTGCCACCAACTGCGCGTTCTGCGGCAGCCCGTCCATCCTGGAAGTGCAGTTCACCGACGAAACGCGGCCGCAAACCATTGTGCCCTTTCTGGTCACCAAGGACAAAGCCACGCAGATGTTCAAGGACTACTTCAAGGGCAAACGGCTGCTGCCCAACCTTTTCCTGAAGGGCAACCAGATTGACGAAATCCGCCAGATGTACGTGCCCTACTGGATGTTTGCCTGCCAGGCGGACGCGCGGCTAACCTACAACGCCACGCAGGTGAGCACATCGCGCAGCGGCAACTACATGATCACAAGGACACGCCACTTCCTGGTGCGCCGCGCCGGCACGCTGAGCTTCTCGGAGTTGCCGGTGGATGCCAGCAGCAAGATGAACAACGACATCACCGAATCCATTGAACCCTATGCGCTCAAGGACGGCATCCCCTTCTCGCCGGAAACGCTGTCCGGCGCGCTGGCCAACCGGGCCGACCAGACGCCGGAACAATGCGTGGAACGCGCCAACGCCCGCGTCACCAACACCACGGCGGACGTGTTCCGCAGCACGGTGCAGGGCTATACCACGGTGGTGCCCCGCAACACGTCCATCCGTGTGGTAAACGGCTCCAGCATCCCGGTGCTGCTGCCGGTCTGGCTGATCACCACGGTCAAGGGGCAGAAAACCTATACGTTTGCGATCAACGGCCAAACCGGTGAGCTGACCACCGACATCCCCTACTCAAAAGCCAAATTCCACAAATGGCTGTGGGGCCTGACCGCGCTGATCGGCGCGGGCAGCTTTGTGGTGCTGTATGTACTGGGCTCCATGGGGGTGCTGAGATGAAAACGAAAAAACTGCTGGTGCTCTGCGCCATCCTCTTGCTGGTGATGGTGTCGCTGACCGCACAGGCTCAAACGCTGACCCACGTGGCCGACCTGTCCAATATTCTGACCGACGCCGAGGAGCGCCTGCTGAACCAGGAACTCGCCAGCATCTATGAAGACCTGGGGTTTGACAGCATCATCATCACGTCCAACAGCTATGAAGGCTGGCCGGGCAAACGATTTGCGGCTGAGTATTACGAGCGGCAGCGCAGCCCGAAGGCGTATCCGAACGGCGCAGCGCTCGTGTACAACCCCACGCTGGGCCCCAATGGGGACATATGGGAAGCAGCCCGGGGCACCGGCGAGCGCCTGCTGGGCGCGCAGGGCGATGACGCCTTGCTGGACGTCGTGCGCCCCTATGCGCGCCAGCGCGACTATGCGGGCATGTTCCAGGCGTATGCCCGCTATCTGCGCGCATCGGTAACCCCTCCAACGCCGCTGTCGGTCGCCACCAAGTACGCCCCGTTTGGCGTGATCGGCGGGTTCATTATCGGGCTGATCGCGGCGTTCTCCATGAAAGCCCAGCTGCGCACCGCGCGCCGGCAGACGGCGGCGGATCAGTACGTACTGCGCGACTCGCTGGATGTCACGCAGGCGCACGACCTGTACCTGTATGAAACCGTGGTGCGCCGCAAAATCGAAACCCAGCGTCCCAGCGGCGGCGGAGGCGGCAGTTTCCGCAGCAGCAGCGGCACATCGTACAGCGGCCGGGGCGGCAGGTTGTAAAAGGAATCCGGTACCTAGACAAATCCCCGCGGCGCCTGTCAGGCCATGCCGCGGGGATTTTTGATGCGCATAAGTGCATCATGGCCTTGTCAAAAGACGCCCATGTGCTCCAACAAAATCTTGAGCCCCAGCAGGATCAGTACGCTGCCGCCGATGATCTGCGCGCGGTCCTCATAGCGTGTGCCGAAACGGCAGCCAATGGCGGTACC
>JAGVSV010000236.1 GCA_019137115.1 Bacillota bacterium | reverse complement strand
GGCGAAGACCCGCTGTCCGCCGCGCAGCGCGAATTGAGCGAGGAAACCGGATTCACCGCCCGCAGCTGGCGGCTGCTGACCCATGCGGTCAGCACGCCGGGCTACTGCACCGAGCGCATCGCGATCTATCTGGCCACCGACCTCACCCGCCATGCCGCGCACACCGACGAGGACGAGTTCCTGTCTGTGGCGTCCATCCCCCTTTATGAGGCGGTGGAGCGCGTGATGCGCGGTGAGTTTGAGGATATGAAAACCAGCCTGGGCATTTTAATGGCCAACCATGTGTTGGGGCTGACCCGGCACATGCCAGTGCAGGACGCCCTGCCCGGCATCCACCAGCAGCCCCGTTACCCCCGTGCCGAAGGGCTAGATAGATGAAACGCGAAAAGCGCGACCCGGTCTATGTCGGATGGATCCTGTTCCTGGTGTTCCTGCTGCTGTGCGGGGCCGCCCTTGCGTGGGCCGGCATCCTGCGGGGCAAACCCCTGCCGCGCCTGCGCACCACCACTGCGCACACCATCGAACGGATGGCGGGCACAACCTGACCATGCTGCGCAAGTTTCACGAGCTGGCACTGACGGATGTGCCCCAAGTTCAGTGGGAGGGCATCTTCCGCGACATGCCGCCTCTGGTGACGCCCCGCCTGCTGCTGCGTGCGCCGCGCATGGACGACGCGCGGGATATGTACGGGTACTCCCGCGATCCGCAGGTGGCCCGTTATGTGCTGTGGGACGCGCACCGGGGGCTGTATGAAACGCGCTCGCACCTGCGCTATTTGATCCGCCGCAACCAGCGCGGCGGGCCGGGCACCTTCGCCGTGCAGGAGATCGCCACCGGACGCATGATCGGCACGATCGGATACACCTGGATGGACAGCGACAACCGCAGCGCCGAGATCGGCTATTCCTACGCGCGCGCGGTGTGGGGCCAGGGCTACGCCACCGAGGCGCTCAAGGAGATGCTGCGCTTCAGCTTTGAGGAACTAAAACTCAACCGCGTGGAAGGCCAGCACGACCTGCGCAACCCGGCGTCCGGCGCCGTGATGGCGCGCGCCGGCATGGTCAGCGAAGGCACCCTGCACCAGCGCATCTACAACAAAGGCGAGTTTGCCGATACCCGGCTGTATGCGATCACCAGGGATCAGTGGACGGAAGTCCAAAGCAAACAAGGCGAAAATCCTTGACAGCGGGCGATATACGCGAAAAGAAAGCATGGGCAAAAGTCGCGCTTGTAAGCGCATGGGGCCATCCAGTATAATGGCGGGGTAAGCGGGCTGAAGCCCGTGGGAATGGGAGGCAAGGTTTATGAACAAGTATGTGTGCGACATCTGCGGCTATGTGTACGACGAGGCGCTGGGCGATCCGGACAACAACGTCGCGCCCGGCACCAAGTGGGAAGACGTCCCGGAAGACTGGGAGTGCCCTGTCTGCGGCGCGCCCAAGGATGATTTCTCCCCGGTGGAGTAAGCAGGATCATCCCCACAACCCTTTCGAGCCTTCGGAGGGGTTTTTTATTTGGCATTGTGGCCGTAGGCAACAACTGATATAAGGTAGCGAACTGCACTCCGTTTGTTGACGGTTGCCCATTTTTGAGGTGTCTACCACGCCTGTATCTTTGGAGTGGCATAGCCAAAGCCCCTGCGCCGCGTGTTGGCGCAGGGGCTGCTTGAATTCACCGGTGTGTTACGGGGTAACGGGTTCCAGTGCCAGGTAGCACACCGCGCCGCTTGTTACCATAGCATGCGCGGTGCGCGCGCCATCGGCGCCTTCAACGATTTCGGTTTCCGGATACAGGATGCCCGCGCTGTCCACATGGATCTCGACGATCCCGGCGGTTTCTGCGTCTGCGGGGATCGCGAAGGCCACGTGCACCAGCTCGCCTTCCGGAACGCCGCTGACCGTCACCTGGTAGAGTTCCTCTGTCTGGGCGACCTGCTCGCGGACGGCCTCCGGCAGCGTGTCAACTTCCACTTTCTGGATGGTGACCACCACGTCCTGTCCGTCATCGCGGGCGAGCTCCTGCACGTCCAGCACCACGCTGACCGAACCGGTTTGGGCGGTGATGGCCTGCAAACCCTCGTTGGTCGCGGCGGCCACGAATGTCGGGGTCAGCTTAAAGACCGTGGTGTTGCGCTGTTCCTCGGGGGTATCCGCATCCAGGGTGGCCGCAACCAGCATGGTTTTCACGCCGGCGCTGTCCTCAGCGATGGACACGTCATAGGACACTGCCTGCTCCGTTTCGTCAAATACGATGCC
>JAGVSV010000314.1 GCA_019137115.1 Bacillota bacterium | reverse complement strand
ACAAGCAAAAACCCCTGTTCTCACAAGGGTTTTCACTGGCGCGCCCTGCAGGATTCGAACCTGCGGCCTTTTGATTCGTAGTCAAACACTCTATCCAACTGAGCTAAGGGCGCACGCCGCTTTTTGGGCAGCGGAGGTAGTATACCACCGGATGGCAGGGTGTGCAACCAAAATAAAAAACCGATCAGCAGCGGCAACCCGCAGGATGTGACCGACAGCAAGACGCATCTGCGCGGGGCAAGCGACCTGCGTCTACGCGGGGTGGCAATCGGTGTCCGCACAGGAGCAGTAGTCAGCGCCTGCGACGCGGATTGCGTGCCACCGCCGCAAGGTCAGGTCAACTGGATGCCCACCACTTCTCATGCGTAGGCCGGTCAAAAGGATGCTTGCCCGCTATTTCCCCACACAAAAGTTTTCGAAAATGCTGTCCAACACATCGTCGTTGGTTTGTTCGCCGGTGATGTCGCCCAGCAGGCGGAACGCGTCGTTGAGATAGACCGCGCACAGGTCGAGCGGGTCGCCGGCTTCCACGCGATGGGCGCATTGGAGCAGGCTTTCGGCGGCTTCGCGCGCCAGGCGCATGTGACGCATTTGTGTGAACAGGCTTTCACCGGGCTGGCCGGCGGCAGCGCCGATGCATGCAAGCAGCGCGGGGATGCCCTCCCCGGTGCGCGCGGAGACGGGCATTGCGGAATCCAGCGTGAACGCCGCGTCCAGGTCGCATTTGTTGCGCACCACCAGGTGCTCGCGCTCAGCAACCATACTGAGCAGTTGATGGTCAGCGTTCTCCAGCGGGCGCGAACCATCCAGCACCACCACGGCCAGATCGGCGTGGCGGATGGCGTCATGGGCACGCTCCACGCCGATGCGCTCCACGGGTTCCGCTTCGTCCCGGAGGCCCGCGGTGTCCGACAGGTGCACGCGCACGCCGTCGATCATCAGGTCGCCGCGGATGACATCGCGCGTGGTGCCAGGAATGTCCGTCACAATCGCGCGCTGTTGGTTCAACAGCCGGTTGAGCAGCGAGGATTTGCCCACATTGGGCTTTCCGCACAGCACGACCTCCAGGCCTCCCTCCAGGATCGCCGCGGCGCGTTCGTTGCACGCTTCTGTCAGCGTCTTTGCCAGCGCCCGCGCGCGGGGCGCCAGGTCAGCGGTGACCTCTTCCTCCACTTCCTCGGGGTAATCCAGCGCGGCTTCCACTGAAGCCAGCAGGGACACCAGTTCCGAGCGCGCGGCATAGACAAACTCACTCACACCGCCGCTTAACTGCCGCAGCGCGGCGTCCGCCGCCCTGCCGCCGGATGCGGACACCAGCTGCATCACCGCCTCGGCACGGCTCAAATCCAGGCGGCCGTTGAGAAACGCGCGGCGCGTGAACTCGCCGGGAGAGGCGGGCGTCGCCCCCTGCGCATACAAGGCCGCCAACACCCGTGTGGACACATACGTTCCACCGTGGGTGTGGATCTCGGCGACATCCTCGCGGGTATAGCTGCGCGGCGCCCGCATCAGCACGGCCATGCATTCGTCAATGATCTGCCCGTCCTGCACCGCGTGGCCGTACATCATCCTGTGGCTTTCAAAGGCGTTCACAGGGCGCGCGGGCACAAAACATGCCCGCAGCAGACGCTCAGCGTCCGGGCCGGAAATACGGATCACCGCGATGCCGCCCACCCCCGGCGGGGTGGCAAGCGCGGCGATGGTGGTGTCAAAGGCGTGTTCTTCCATGAAATCTCCCCTGATTGATGGGGCGACGGTGGGACTCCAAAGTTTGCGCGCGCCCCGTCAAGCCAGTATAATGACATCGTTCAAGGAGGACAAGCAATGGCCTTTGCGCACCTGCATCTGCATACGGAATACAGCCTGCTGGACGGCGCTTGCCGCATCAAACAGCTGGTCCAGCGCGTGAAGGCGCTGGGGCAAACCGCCTGCGCGGTCACCGACCACGGCGCGATGTACGGCGCGGTGGATTTCTATCTGGCCTGTGAGGAAGCCGGCATCCATCCGGTGATCGGCAGCGAGGTGTATGTATGCCCGGATCGCTTTGACAAAACCGTCATGTCTCGGGAGTACAGCCACCTGGTGCTGCTGTGCGAAAACAACACGGGCTATCAAAATCTGATGAAGCTGGTGAGCCGGGGCTTCACCGAGGGGTTTTATTACCGCCCCCGGATCGACTACGCGCTGCTGCGGGAACACCATGAGGGCTTGATCGCGCTGAGCGCCTGCCTGTCCGGCGAGCTGCCGCGCCTGCTGCTGGACGG
>JAGVSV010000253.1 GCA_019137115.1 Bacillota bacterium | reverse complement strand
GGCTGGGCGAATTTGCATGACCTGATCCGAAGTGAAATCGGCTTAAAGAACCAACAACACGCAAACGCGGAGCCGTTTTACGACAAGCTGGCCGCGGCGGGCGATGATGAGCAGGCGCAGATGGCGGTGTATGAGGAGCTCATGCGTTTGCCGCCCGACCCGGCGTTGGAGGAGAACGAACCAAACGACCTTGCCAGCATCTTTGCCCTTGCGCCGAGCGTGCCGGACTTGGGGCCGCTGCCCGACGCGGCGGCGCTTCAGGACAAGTTCCTGGGCGCATACCTGGGCCGCAGCGCCGGGTGCGCGCTGGGCAAGCCGATCGAGGCCGGCCCCTACATGGGCGGTATGGACGGACGCAGCGGCACCGAGAACGTCCGGCTGTGGTTTGAGGGCGCCGACGCATGGCCGATCGATAACTACACGCCGGAGCATTCCCGCGCGGAGCGTACGCACAACCTGTTCATTTCGCAGGCGTGCATCGCCAGCACGCGCGAGCACATTCAATATATGGAAACCGATGACGACATCCGCTATACGATCCTGGGCCTGCACTTGATGGAGGAGAAAGGACATAACTGGACTAGCTACGACGTGGGCAAGCTGTGGCACGCCAAGCTGCCCTATCGCTGGGTGTGCACGGCCGAGACACAGGCGTACCTGAACTTCGCGCGCGTCACCTACCACCATGAGGCAAGCCAACCGGCGGACTGGGACAAAAAGGAGCAGTGGGTGCGCACGTACCTGAACCCCATGCGGGAGTTGATCGGCGCGCAGATCCGCGTGGACGCGTATGCCTATGCCGCGGCGGGCAACCCCAGATTGGCGGCCGAGCTGGCCTGGCGGGACGCCAGTTTCTCGCACGAGCGCAACGGCATCTATGGCGCGATGTTCATCGCGGCGGCGATTGCGGCGGCCTTTGTTACCCCCGATCCTGACAAGATCGTGGCCGCCGGTCTGGGCGTCATCCCAGCGCAGTCCCGTCTGGCGAAGGTCGTGAACCAAACCGTCGAGTTGGCGCGCGAGGCCACCGACGGCTATGAGCTGGCCCGCGCGCTGTGGGACAAATATGCGCACTTTGGCCCGGTGCACGCGATCAACAACACCGCGCTGTGCGTAGCGTCGCTGCTGGTGGCGCGCGGGGACTTTACCCGCGCCATCGCGACAAGCGTGCTGGGCTGGGACACCGACTGCAACGGCGCGACCGTGGGCTCCATCATGGGCGCGGCGCTGGGCGCAAAGCACCTGCCTGCACATTGGACCAAGCCGCTGAACGACACGATCTACTCCGGCGTGATCGGGTACCATCCGATTGCCATCAGCCAGTGCGCGCAACGCAGCTACCAGACATACCTGGATTTGCAGAAGGCGCGGTAATGACAGGCGGGCAGCAAGCACCTGGCGTGCGGCGCGTTTTTCCGCGCCAACCTGCCCACCCGACAACCCCTTCATAGCATCTCCCGAGCACAAACATGTTGTTTGAAAAAAGTCCGCGCCCGCCTTGTCCGCGCGGTCTTTTTGGTGTTTTCCGTACTCCGGAAAGCGGCTCGGACTCCTTCTCCACCTGCTTGACACTCCCCTGAGACTATGCTATGCTCGGCGCGATAAGTTAAAAACCACTGGCGGGTACGGATGGGCACTTCATCGCGAGCAAACGCGCGCCATGTCCGGGGTTCGCCGGTGCAAAACGAAAGGAGACCGCATGACCAAAGCGCTCACCCTGAAAGGCAGGGACTACGACACCAAGATGTCGCTGGGCGCCCGTATGTGGAAGTACAGGGCATTCTATTTTTTTCTGCTGCCCGCGATCATCTGGTATGCGATCTTCTGCTACTACCCGATGTACGGCGTGCTGATCGCGTTCAAGAACTTCAAGTTCAACCTGGGCATTCTGGGCAGCGATTGGGTGGGCCTTCGGTACTTCAGGAACTTCCTGGGCGACCCCTATTTCTGGACCATCGTCAAAAACACGCTGGTCATCAGCCTGCTCAAGCTGTTCTGCGGTTTCCCCGCGCCCATCATCCTGGCGCTGTTCCTCAACGAGGTGCGCAACGTTCGGTATAAAAAGCTCGTTCAGACGCTGTCGTATCTGCCGCACTTCGTTTCCTGGGTGGTGGTGGTGGCGCTGCTGACCAAGCTGCTGTCGCCCAACAACGGCGCGATCAATGAGCTGCGCCAAGCCATCAACCCCAATGCCTCTTCAGTGTTCTACTTAGGTGAGCCGGGGTGGTTTTATCCAATCATCGTGCTGAGCGATATTTGGAAAAACGTGGGCTGGGGCTCGATCATCTACCTGGCGGCGCTGACGGCCATTGACCCGGAACAGTACGAGGCCGCCGAGTTGGACGGCGCCAACCGCTGGCAAAAGATGGGCCACATCACCCTGCCCGGCATCTACCCCACCATCGGCATCCTGATGATCCTGTCGCTGTCGGGCATCCTGAACGCGGGGTTTGACCAGATCTACCTGCTGCAGAAGCCGTCCACGCTGCACTTAAGCGAGGTGCTGGACACCTATGTGCTGAAGCGCGGCCTGCAACAGGGGCACTATTCCTACTCCACGGCCGTTGGTATCTTCCGTTCGGTGATCTCGATGGTTCTGATTGTCACCGTCAACGGCATCAGCCGCCGCACATCCGAAGTATCGCTGTGGTAGGGGGTAGACGATGAGCACTGTTAATATCAAGCACAAGGGCGACCGGCTGTACTACGCTATCCTGTATACCGTGCTGGGGCTGTTCTGCTTTACCACGGTCTTTCCGTTCATCTATTCGCTGGTGCTGTCGTTCAACGACGGCTATGACGCGCTGCGCGGCGGCATCTACTTCTGGCCGCGCAAGTTTACCCTGGAAAACTATGAGATGGCCTTCGCGCATCCCCAGATCATGACCAGCTTCCGCGTGACCGTGCTGCGCACGCTGGTCACCACGGTGCTGTCCGTGGGATTAACCGCCATGATGGCCTATGGCCTGACTGAAAAGAAGCTGCCCGGCCGCACGGGGATCGTGTTCTACTTCTTCTTCACCACGCTGTTCTCCGGCGGCCTGATCCCCACCTACGTGCTGTACCGGCAGATGGGGTTGATCAACAACTTCTGGGTGTTTGTGCTGCCGGGTCTGTTCAGCTTCTACAACACGGTCATCATGCGCACCTCGTTTGAGGGCATCCCGGCCGCGCTGACCGAGTCCGCGCGCATCGACGGCGCCAAGGAAATGACCATCTTCACCCGGCTCATCATCCCGCTAAGCCTGCCGGTGTTTGCGACCATTGCGCTGTTCGTGGGCGTGGGCAACTGGAACGACTGGTTCGCGGGCGCCTTCTACATCCAGTTCAAGAAGGACCTGGTGCCCGCCTCCACGCTGCTGTACCAGCTGATCTCGGAGGCATCGTTTGAAAGCTCGATGAGCACTACGACCGGGCAGATGCAGATGAACGAGCAGCTGATGATGGCCAAGGCAACCGGCACCACGCCGGAATCGCTGCGGCTTACGTTTGTGATCATCATCGTGACGCCGATTTTGATGGTGTACCCGTTCCTGCAACGGTATTTCGTCAAGGGCGTCATGATCGGATCGATCAAGGGTTAGTCCTTAGGGGTGCATAGCGCCCTAATAATAAAGGAGGTATAGATATGCGCAAACTCTCCCTGTTTCTCGTGCTGGTGATGCTCCTGGGCTTCTCTGCTGGCGTGGTCGCCGAGCAGAAGGAGTACACGGAGTTCACCGAGGTCACCTTCCTGAGCTGCTGGAATGGCGGCGGCGGCGGATTCCCGCAGGACGTTATGGGCAACGTGATCGCCAAGGAAATTGCCAAGAAGACCGGCGTGATCGTCAACATGGAATCCATCGTAACCAGTGAGACCGAACGGTTGAACACTATGTTCGCGTCCGGCGTGATGCCTGATTTCGTCAACGCCCCGTACTGGAGCTCCACGGGCGGCGAAGGTTTCGTCATCCGCAAGGCTGCCGTTGAAGGCATGATCTACGACATCGCCCCGGTGCTGGACCAGTACCCCAACATCAAGCGCCTGTTTGAAGTGGGTATTGCCAAGGACTACAAGGAATTTGACGTGTTCAACCCCGAGTATGAAGGCAAGATCTACGTCATTCCGCAGCAGACCCCGTCCAATGACCCGGCGGACATCACCAACTGGGCGTATGGCGTCTTCGGCCGCAAGGACATCCTGGACGCGCTGAACGTCGACCCCAAAACCATTGACAGCACCGAGAAGCTGTATGACCTGGCCGTTCAGATCAAGAACGGTGGCTTCAAGGACGCGGCCGGCAAGGACGTGATCCCAATGGGCACCTCCCACAACGGCTGGAACTATTGGGGCTTCCTGGATGGCTTCAACGACGGCTACCATCTGTCGGGCTACCGCATGCAGGAAGACGGCAGCATTGTGAGCACCTTCTTCATGCAGCAGACCATCGATCAGGTGCTGTTCATGCGCAAGCTGGTCTCCGAAGGCCTGATGGACGTGGAAGCGTTCTCCAACACCGATACCATGGGCAAGGAAAAGATGGCGATTGGCAAGTGCGCGCTGTTCTCCTTCCACGCTCCGTATCTGGTGGACACCATGCGTGACACCCTGTACAAGACCAACCCCGAGATGGAATATGTCCGCGTGGGCCCGCTGAAGATGACTGATGGCAACATCGTCACCGCAGTGGAAAAAGTTGGCCGTACCGGCAGCCCGGTGAACTTCATCGCCGAATCCAGCCCGCACAAGGAAGAAGTGCTGCGCTTCCTCGACTTCATCAACAGCGACGAAGGCCGCCTGCTGGCCCGCTATGGCATCGAGGGTGAGCACTATGACATGATCGACGGCATCCCGACAGTCAAACCCGAGCTGCGCGAAGCGTGGGCCGAGGACAGCTCGCTGCGCAAGAACCTGGGTATCGGCGTGTACGAAGGGTTCATCGGCGCCTATGACTACGACAGCAAGTACCCGGTTCCGGATGACCAGAAGACCCAGTGGGACAAGATGCTGGATGCGCTGCGCGCGGATGTTCCGATCGTGCAGTTTGACAAGGTATCCGTGGGCTTCCTGGAGCGCGGCTATCCCGGCATGGAGGAGTTCCGTGATCTGAGTTCCACCATCGACGCGGAAGCGGAGCGCCGTCGTGCGTTCTTCGCCGCCACCGATGAAGACGCGATCAAGATCATCGAGGATACCCGCCAGCGCTATATGGATGCTGGACAGCAGGGCGTGTTCGACTACGTGAAGGAACAGTACGAAGCGTATCCGAACAAGGACGAGCTCATGTTCTGATGCATTCGCATCCGCTGCACGTGCCCCGCGGGGCACGTGCAGCGAGAAGACGATTCAAAAAGAGCCTTCGGGCTCTTTTTGAATGGGGAGGAGCCGGCGTTTTCCCTGTTCGCTTCGCTCACGGGCAGGAAAACGCAAGGTATGCATTGCTGCGCAATGCGCCTCGCCCGCCCGGCAGAGCCGGGCGATACGAATTGAGCCGGAGGGCGCGGCCTTCTGAACCTTCCACGGGGAGGCGAGCGGGGCTGGCATGGTGTCACCGTATGTACGCGCCTTGATGCTGGGGTGGGCAACGCCGCCCCGGGGACGGGCGCGGGTTGATGGGCCTTGTCGTTGGGGGTGGTGCGTGCAATACAAAACGCCCTGCCAAATGGCGGGCGTGGGAAATGAGCGGGTTTGGGCTCAGTCCGATGTGGGCACGGCGGTCAGCGCGGCGGAAATGGCGTCCTTGACCGCGTCGCTGGTTTCCACGCGGCGCTGATGCTCCAGGTGCACGCGGGCTTTGGAGCGCCCGGTGTTGCCCAGTGCGCGCGCGGTGGCGATGCGCACTTTTTCGCTGGGACTGTGGATCAGCGGTACCAGCGCGTTGAACGCGTCCTCATCGCGGCAGCGGCCCAGGCCGTCGATGGCGGCTAACACCGTGCTTTCGTCCCTGTCGTTGAGCATTCGGATGATTTTGTTGGGTTTGTCCTTGCTTACATACTTTTCGATCCTGCTGATTTTGCTGCCGAACATCCAGGTTCCTCCTTTGATTGACGCCCCCGTTGGCGGGCGGTATGATAGGGTTGTAACCAAAAGTTCATCATCCCACGCAGGGATGATCAACAAAAGATTACTACCATTAAGTGTACCCCGAATGACACGGTCTGTCAATGCGCTGGACAAATGGTTTGTCGATGGACAATGGTTCGGGATGTGATGCGGAAATCAAGCGAGCGGATTGGAGAGCGGATTGGAGGAGGGAACAATGCGGGAAACATTGGGCGGGGCGATCATTCAGTTTCACCGCATGTACTGGGCGCGCCTGACCACGCAGATGGGCACCGCCTTTGAAAAGGATCTGACCAAATCCCAGTTCCTGGTGCTGGGGCTGGTGGCCGCGCACCCGCAGGTCACCATGTCCGCGCTGTCGGAGCATACCGGCATGCTCAAGCAGCAGATCACCCGCATTGTCGACCGGCTGGAGGAAAAGGGCTTTGTTACGCGCGAGCGCTCGCAAACCGACCGGCGCAGCGTGTGCGTGAAAGCCACCGCACGCGCCGACGCGTACCTGCGCCAGGTGGAGCAGCAAAGCGTGAAGATCATCATGGCCACGCTGGGCGTGCTCAACGACGAGGAGCTTGCCCGGATGGCCGACAGCTTTTCCACCATCAACGCGCTGCTGGACAAGGTGCCCCTGCCGGCGGACCCGCTCAAATAAAAACCGCCGGCGCGTAGTGCGTCCGGCGGGAAATACCGTTCCTGTCTTGCGTGGGCCCGCGTTTTGCGCGGGCTTTACGCGTGGTAGGCGTCGTCCAGCTCCTTGAGCATCTGGTACACAGCCTCATAGCTTTCGCACACATCATCGGGCACCGTGTAGCCATTCGTAATGCCGCGCAGGGAGGCGAACTCCTCGTCCAGCGCGGGCGTTTCGCCGCCCGCTTTCGCCAGCTTGTCCGCCATCTGGTCGTACACTGCGCGCACCTGGTGGAACTCCGGGTGGTGCGTGCCGTGCACGCGCGCCACCACCGGCACATACTGCGCCAGCGTTTCCAGATGCTCCTGCTGCTTTTCCCTGAATGCTGCCTTGTCCATCATGATCCCTCGCTTTCCCTTCATGGAACCATCCTACCCGTCCAGAGGCCAACAGGGAATGATCCGGATCATCATTTGATCAACTTCCAGGCGTTACGCGGTCGCCTCTGGCTTCAAAAGATACATGCGCGCGCAGCGTTTTTCGGGCAGCGTCAGCGTCAGCTTGCCCGTGGTGGTCCGGTCTTTTTCTCCGTCGCAGCTGGTCAAGTGGTATGGTCGCGCCGCGTCCGCAAACGGCAGGCGCAGGGTGACCGTATCCCGCTCACACTCCTCCATGCGGAACACAAACAGCACGCCCTGGCCGGTGTCCGGGTCATGATAAGCGTAAGCGGTGAAGCCGCGCCGGTCGTCCGGGGCGTGCCACGGGGTCAGCACATAAAAATCCTTCAGCAGCAGATGGCGGATGCTTTTCCATTCGTTGATGCCCTGCCGCAGCACCGAAAAATCCTGGCCGGGGTCGCACACAAACTGGGAATCCACATTGAGAATGGGCAGGTAGGACGCCCGCCAGGTGTATACGTCCGTCGTGCCCGTCAGTGCCAGCTGCTCCTTCTTTTCCTTGGTGTTGGCGCCACAAAACGGCACATAGCGGTTAAACGACGTGGTCATGGACAGCCGCAGCGCCGTGGTGGTGCGGTCAGCGTCGCTGCGCAGCAGCGGGATGCCGCGCCGCAGGGATTCCAGATCATTGCGGCCGCCGCCGGACGCGCACGAATCGCAGAACGCGCAGCCGCCGTGCGCGGCGGTGGCTTGGATGATCCGGTCCCACATGCGGTAATGCGCGTCCACAAAGTTGCACTCGGTCATGCCCGGCCGCCCGTCCAGCTGGTCGCGCTCGCGCCAGAGCGGGCCGGGGTTGGCGTTGTTGTCCTCCCGGTACATGTCCACCCGGTTGTCGGTTAACAGCTTGACGATGCGCCCGGTCGTCCATTCAAAGCAGTCGGGGTTGCCCAGGTCGTTGGTGATGGCCCTGTCCCCTTCGCGGCGGATGGCCCAGGCCAGGTTGTAGCCATAGTTTTCCGCCAGCGCCTCCGGGTGGGTGACGCGCTCCGGCTCAAACCACATCAGGATTTTCATGCCGCGGCGGTGCCCTTCGTCCACCGATTCGCGGAACGTGTCGCCCGGCCATTTTTTCGGGTCCAGCACCCAGGCGCCCACCGTGCCCCACCAATCCTCCGGCACGGTGTTGCCATACGGGTCGGGGTACCAGCCCGCGTCAAACCAGCGGAAGTCGGTCTGCACATTTTCTTCCCGCATCTTGTCCATCGTGGGGCACCAGGTGTCATGCGCCTCCGAAATGCTGCCGTCGGAGTTGGGGCGCCCAGTGTCCGACGCAAAGCAGCAGGTGGAGAACGGCTCCATCGCCGCGCCCGTGCTGTCCCTGCGCGGCATGCTGCACGCGATAAACCACCTGCGCCAGTGGTTGGTGGCCATCTGGTCGTTGCGTCCCCGGTACGGCGCCACCACGACCAGCGCGGTGCGGATGCGCTCGCCCGGGCGCAATGCCAGCGACAGGTTGATCACCGACCGCGCACGGTACCTCACCTCATTTTCCTGCTCGGTTTCGAAGTACGCGCTCCACGTGCCCGCCCACCCGATGGCCAGCATCGTGCCGCCGTCGCCATGCTCCAGGTTGAAGTAGGGGAAATTGCCGTGCGTGGGCCGCCCGCTGTCGGACACGAACGAGACGTCCTCCAGCGTCAGATCCCGCACATAGGGGCGGTACTGGTTGCCATGGTCGCCCAGGATGCCGCGCAGCAGGGGCTGTTCGCCCGCCATCACCATGTCGCACGCGTACACGTCCGACAATGGGCCGGTGTCCTGTTCGGTGTGGTTTTCAAAGTACAGCGTCCATTCGTACACGCCGAATTCCGGGTAGAAGGTTGCTTCCACGCGCACGGTCAGGCCCTTGGGCCCTGCCAGGGTCATGGCGCGGTCTTCCCTGCGCTCCGCGCTGGTCTGCGTGCGGCCCACAACCACAAAGTGCGACGCGGGGAACCCCCGGTACGCCCGGCCGTCATAGGTAAAGCTGGCCGGGAACTGTCTTGGGTCATCCAGCAGCAGCCGGAACCGTTCCGCCGTGTCCGGGCGGGGTAAAACCTGTGTCATGCGGGCCTCCTGATGGTTGTTTTAGGGCTGCTTCGCGCGCTTCACGATGGTGTCGCCCGGCAGCAGGTTCTGGTCGATGATGCTGACAAAATCCTGCATCTGCCCGTCCGTCGCGTCGTGGGGCAGGTACAGCGTAAACCCGGTCATGTCCTCGGTGAACTGGAAGTTGCCCACGCCCAGTCCGACTCTCCCGCCGCCAAGCCCGGCATCAACAGCGCCAGGACGATGACGATCAGCAGACCTTTTTTGTACATATTGCCCTGCGTATAAAATGGTCTGAGAACAAAAACGGAATAGCACTCTCCCTGACTTCGTCGGTATCCTCTGCGAAATGCCTCAATGTATACACACGTTTCTGTTTAGAGACAATACCAAACACACCCTGTTTCGTCAAGCGGCGATGGAGTGCCGATTGAAGGCGATGGAAGGCTAATGAAGAGCCGCCACCCATGCGGATGGCTGCGCTTTGACAGTCGCTTTCCGTTCCGCGCATCGATTTGTGCGCACAAAAAACCTGCCTGGCCGCTTTGTAACCAGGCAGGAGTTCCCGCAGGAAGGTTCGCTACCCTATCCGTCTATCAGCACCCCGCCCTTGCTCACCTCCGGCACGGTGCAGGCGGCGGTGTTGAAGCAGCAGGGGCGGCGCTGGCCTTTGCGCAGTTTGTCGATGGCAACGCCAAAGCGCTTTTCGCGGGTGGCTTCGGACTTGGTGTCGCGCAGCCAGCGGAACCATTCCCACTTGGCTTTGGGGGTGATGGTTGCCCAGAAGTCCGCAAGCCCGGCTGCGGTTACCCGGTTGGTGAAGGCGGGCGGCATGTCCGGTTCGGGCCAGGGTTCAGGTGGCGAGAGGGAGACGGACAGCGGGCGACCCGGCTTTGCGTTCACGCAGGATGGCAGCGTCATCCAGTGCCCGCCCTTGCCGTCCGGCTCC
>JAGVSV010000278.1 GCA_019137115.1 Bacillota bacterium | reverse complement strand
TCGGTATTTGCAGCTCCGGCGCGGAACCAGGGGCCGCGGCGCCAACAGGGTATACGCCTTCCAGCCGCTGGGTATAGGGGGCCAGCAGCGCGTCCAGCGACAGGCGCTCTTCGCTCAGCACCAGCTCCGCCGCGTCCTGCGTGTGGCCCAGCTGCAGGCAGGACAGATCGTCGCAGGCAACAGGCATGCCTGCGCCGTCCTTCAGCTCCAATATCAGCGCGCCGTAGTCATACGCGAACAGGTCATCCAGCGCATGCTCGGGCTCAAACGCAAAGCCGATCGGTGGGCAGGCCGTCTGGCCCTTTGTTGGGGCGCAGCCACAATGCCTGATGGCCCGCGGCTTTCCACTCCGGCGAGCGCACCTGCCCCTGTTCGCCGGGCGCTGCGGCGAAGGAAATCAGCGTGGGCGGCACGTCCAGGTGCTCAAAGGTGCCGGACATCGAGTCCTTGCCCCCGATGGCGGCCAACCCCAGATCCATCTGGGCGCGCAGCGCGCCCAGCAGCGCTGCCAGCGGCAGGCCCCAGCGTAGGGCGTCCTGGCCCGGCCGCGGGAAAAACTCCTGGAAGGACAGGTAGGCGTCGCGGTGGTCAGCGCCGGCTGCCACCAGGTTGGCGACTGACTCCACCACGCTCAGGTATGCGCCGTGGTAGGGGCTTTTTTCGGAAATATCCGGGTTAAAGCCATGCGCCATGAACGCGCAGGTGCTGGTGCCGCCCGGCACGGGCAGCAGGTGCGCGATCGCGCCTGTGGGCGTGGCCTGGTAGCGGCCGCCCAGCGGCACCAGCACGCTGCCCGCGCTCACGGTGGCGTCAAAGCGCTCGGTCAGGCCGCGCTGGGAGCAGCCGTTCAGCGACCCCGCCAGCGCCAGCAGTTCGTCCCGGAAACCCTTTTCCGGGGCATACTGCCAGTTTTCGGGCGGGGCGATGGCGACATCGGTGGCCCGCCGCGCGCCATTGGAATCCAGGAATTTGCGGTCAATGTCCACCACCGTGTGGCCTTTCCAGCGCATGTGCAGGCGCGGCTCGCGGGTGACCTCGGCCACCACGGTGGCTTCCAGATTTTCGCTTCCGGCCAGCGCGATGAAGGCGTCCGCGTTCCTGGGGTCGACCACCACGGCCATGCGCTCCTGTGATTCGCTGATGGCCAGTTCGGTCGCGGTCAGGCCCTCGTATTTGACCGGAACCCTGTCCAGATCAACTGAAACGCCGGGCGCCAATTCGCCGATGGCCACCGACACGCCGCCGGCGCCGAAATCGTTGCAGCGCTTGATCATACGCGCCGCTTCCGGGATGCGGAACAGCCGCTGAAGCTTGCGCTCCTCCGGGGCGTTGCCCTTTTGCACCTGGGCGGCGCATTCATCCACCGACGACGCGGTGTGCGCCACCGAGGAGCCGGTCGCCCCGCCGCAGCCGTCGCGCCCGGTGCGCCCGCCCAGCAAGATCACCTGATCGCCGGGCGCGGGCACCGAGCGCACCACATGGTCAAGCGGCGCCGCGCCCATCACCGCGCCGGCTTCCAGGCGCTTGGCGACATAGCCGGGGTGGTAGTATTCCTTGACCTGCCCGGTCGCCAGGCCGATCTGGTTGCCATAGCTGGCAAAGCCCTGCGCCGCGCCCACCGCGATGCTGCGCTGGGGCAGCTTGCCCGGCAGCGTTTCATTGACCGGCATGGTGGGGTCGCCCCCGCCGGTCACGCGCATGGCGGCGAACACATAGCCGCCGCCGGACAGCGGGTCGCGGATCGCGCCGCCAATGCAGGTGGCCGCGCCGCCAAAGGGCTCAATCTCGGTGGGGTGGTTGTGCGTTTCGTTTTTGAACAGCAGCAGCCAGTCTTGGGGGCCGGTTTCCGTTTTTGCGGTCACGCGGATGGTGCATGCGTTGTTCTCACCGTTGTCAAACAGCTTGTCCATCCCGCCGCGGTGCTTTAGCACCCGCGCCGCGATGGTGCCCACGTCCATCAGCGTGAACGGCTTGTCGCGGTGGATTTCCGCGCGCAGGGCCTTGTACATATTCAGCGTATCCGCGATGACCGGGTCTTCGCAGGTTACGTCCGTGATTTCGGTAAAGAACGTGGTGTGCCGGCAGTGGTCGGACCAATAGGTGTCAATCACCGTCAGCTCGGTTTCGGTGGGATCGCGGCCGATGCTGGCAAAATATTGTACGCACAGCATCAGGTCGCGCGTGTCCATGGCCAGTTGGCGCTCCAAAACCATCCGGGCGCAGGCGGCTTCGTTCATGGCGCGGAAGCCGGCGATCGTCTCCGGCGGCACGGGCTCCACGGTGGCAAGCGCCAGCGTTCGGGGCAGGTCAAAGCCAACCTCGCGGGATTCCACCGGGTTGATCAGGTGCTTTTTGGCGCGCTGGATGTCTCCGGGCGCAAGGTCGCCGGACAAAATATACACCCGTGCGGTGCGCACCGGGGGGCGCGCGCCCTGGGTTTGCATCTGGATGCACTGCTGGGCGGAGTCCGCGCGCTGGTCAAACTGCCCGGGCAGGTAGCTGACCGCGAACGCTGTGTCGCCCTCCGGGATGACCAAATTGGCGTAGACCACATCGGTCTGCGGCTC
>JAGVSV010000168.1 GCA_019137115.1 Bacillota bacterium | reverse complement strand
ACAGCTGCCGGTAGATCACCAGCAGCCCGTCGGTTTCCGAGTGCCGGGCGATGGCGGTCACGGTGTACAGCATGCCCTTGAAATGCCGGTACAGGCCGCCCACCCGGATGTCCGGCTGTCCTGTGTCAGTAGCCAAAGACCTGCTCCGCTTCTTTCATTTTGTTGATGATCTCCACCCCGAACGGGCAGTTAACCTCGCACTGTCCGCAGGCGATGCACTCCCCGGCGTGGTGGGACAGCAGGCGGTAATGGTCCTTGACCGACGGGGGCACGGTGTCCTTGTTGCGCGTCAAATCGTGGAACTTGTTGACCTGCGCGATGTTGATGCCCACCGTGCACGGCGCGCAGTGGCCGCAGTAGATGCACTTGCCCATGAAGCTGTGCGTGGGCACATTGGCCAGGAACGGCGCGTAATCGCGCTCCTCATCGGAAAGGTCGGAATAGCGCGCCGCGGCGTGCGCCTCGCTGGCCGAGCGGTAGCCGCCCACTACTGAAGCCGCCGCAGGACGCGTCAGCGCATAGTGCAGGCAGTGCTCAGGCTTCATGGCGATCCGGAAGGGCGACCATTCGGCGTCCAGCAGGTCGCCGCCGCCAAACGCCTTCATCACCACGATGCCCACACCGTTGGCCTCGCAGGTCGTGTAGAGCTCCTCACGCACGGGGTCGATGTTTTTTAGCGGGTCGGTATAGTTTTCGGGCTTCCAGACCTCGTCAAACTCCTCGCGCGGGGGCTGCAGGTCATAGCAGGGGTTGACGCTGAACAACAGCACCTCCAGCAGGCCCGTTTTGACCGCGCGCAGCGCCACCTCCGGGTTGTGGCTGCTCATGCCGATGTGCCGGATCAATCCTTTTTGCTTCAGTTCCTGCATGTAGGTGATGAACCAGCCGTTCATGATCTCGTCCAGGTCGCTGTCGGTGTCCACATAGTGGATCATGCCCACGTCCAGATAGTCGCGCTTCAGGCGCTTCAAAAGATCCTCAAATGCGGGCACCACGTGCTTCTCCTCCCGGGAGCGCAGGTACTGCCCGTTCTCCCAGCAGGCGCCCAGATGCCCCTGGATCATGAAGTTGTCGCGGTAGGGATGGAGCAGCTGGCCAAACGCGTCGCGCACATCGGGCTCGGCGCAGAAAATGTCGAGGAAATTCATGCCTCCGGCGATCGCGGCTTCGGTGATCTCCTTGACCAATTCAAACGGAGCGTTGATGGCCCCTTCACAGCCCAGGGCCACCTCGCTGACCCGCAGACCGGTGTTGCCCAACAGACGATACTTCATGTGTCCTCCTTGTGTACCACGCAAAAGCGGTTGCCATCCGGATCCTCCAGCACGACATAGTCGCAGGGGTCCGGGTAGCGCCAGTTTTCCACGCGCCTGGCGCCCAGCTGCAAGAGCCTCGCCGCCTCGCGGTCGCGGTCATTGGTGTACAAATTCATATGGTGCCGCCGCGCGCGTGGCGATGCGGCGGGCTTTAAGGACAGCTGGATGCCGTGCCCCATGCGCGGGGTCAGCATCGCCCAGTCTGCCGACATATCCGGGCGGATCACATAATCCAGCGCCTCACTCCAGAACTTGGCGGCCCGCGGCACATCGGTCACGCCCCACACGATACTCAGGATTTTGAGCATGAATGCCTACGCCACAAAAACGGTTTCCAGCGTGATGTCGGCCACCTGCTTGATGGTTTCGTGCACGGAGCAATACTTGCCCGCCAGCTCGGCGGCGCGGGCAAAGCCCTTTTCATCCTTGGCGCCCTTGATGGTGAACACCATGGTCACGGTTTTTAATGTCGTGGGCACTTCCTCCCGCTTTACGCCGGTGATGTCGATGGAAGCGCTTTCGTACTCCAGCCGCATTTTCTGCGCGATGTCCAGAAAGGTGGCGTAATAGCAGCCGCCCAGCGCGCCCAGCAGCATGTCATATGGCGCCATGCCGTCGCCGAATTTGCCCACGCGAGCCTTGCCTCGGGCAAATGACAGGGTGCCGTCCAGTTGGGTGCCGAAGTCCAGCCGTACTTTTGTTTCAGCCATGATGATGTCCTCCTTTGCCGGGATGCCCGCATCTTACCACGTGGGAGGCATCCAGCATACCACATGCTTTTCCAGGCGGGTTGCGTTCAGGTCAATCAGCCGCTGGTTGCGGCTGCCGCGGAAGGTCAATTCCAGCGAGCGCTCGGCCAGCACAAAGGGGCCGTCCACCAGCACATCGCTCAGCGCCAGCAGCCGCGCGGTGCCCGCGTCGTTGCGCGCCAGCAGCTGCTCATACGTGGACCCGGAGTACACAGCAGCTGCTCATACGTGGACCCGGAGTACAGCCATACGTTCAGGCCCCTGATTTTCGCAGCCTCCGCCAGCAGGATGCAGGCGTCCGCTTGCTCCAGCGGCTCGCCGCCGGTCAGCGTCAGGCCGTCCAGCAGAGGGTTTTTATCCAGCAGTCCGATGATCTCCCCGGTGTCCATCAGCCGGCCGCCCATGGGGTCATGGGTGTCCGGGTTGTGACATCCGGGGCAATGGTGGCTGCAGCCCTGCACAAAAACGGCCAGCCGCAGCCCCGGGCCGTCCACAATGCTGTCGTTCACGATGCCGTTGACGCGGATGTTCATGTTGCCTCACTTCTGTTGGTAGATATCGCTCCGGTGCCCGATGCAAAAGCTCCAGAGTCAGCGGCGTGCCGCGCCGTGCATCTGCGCGTGATGGAGCGGAAGGGACAGCGGCAGCTTTGCCCGGACGAGCCCCTGCCTGGTTG
>JAGVSV010000311.1 GCA_019137115.1 Bacillota bacterium | reverse complement strand
GCGTTTCTTCTGGACAAACACGACACCATCGGCATTGACTGCGTGGCCATGTGCGTCAACGACGTGCTGTGCAGCGGGGCGACGCCGCTGTTTTTCCTGGACTATGTGGCAGTGGGCAAAAGCGTGCCCGAGCGCGTGGCCGACATCGTCAAGGGCGTGGCCGAAGGCTGCGTACAGGCCGGATGCGCGCTGATCGGCGGTGAAACCGCCGAGATGCCCGGCTTCTATGCGCCGGATGAGTACGACCTGGCCGGGTTCTGCGTGGGGCTGGTGGACGAACAGGACATTCTGCGCAAGGAGAATGTCCGCCCCGGCGACGCGCTGATCGCGCTGCCGTCCACGGGGCTGCATTCCAATGGGTTTTCGCTGGCGCGCAAGGTGCTGGACGTGGAGCACGCCGACCTGCGCGCGCCGCGGGCAGAACTGAATGGGCAGTCGCTGGGCGACGCGCTGCTGACGCCAACCGCGATCTATGTCAAGCCGGTGCTGGCGCTGCTCAATGCCCTGCCGGTGCACGGCATCGCGCACATCACCGGCGGCGGCTTTTATGAGAACATCCCGCGCTGCCTGCCCGACGGATTAACGGCGCTGGTTGACCGCCACGTGGTGCCGGTGCCGCCGGTGTTCGACCTGATCGCGCGCGCGGGCAGTATCCCCGAAGACGAAATGTACGCCACGTTCAACATGGGCGTGGGCATGGTGCTGGCGGTGGCAAGCGACCGGGCGCAGGAAGCCATCGCGGCGCTGCAACGTAACGGCCAGCGCGCGTATGTGCTGGGCGAAGTGGTCACGGGCGCGGAGGGCGTGCGGTTTGTCGATTGACAAGGTCAACGTGGCCGTGCTGGTGTCCGGCGGAGGCACCAACCTGCAGGCGCTGATAGATTCTGAGCAGGCGGGCAAGCTGCAACACGGGCGCATCGCGCTGGTGTTGAGCAACCGCCCGAACGCCCACGCGCTGGCGCGCGCGCGGCAGGCGGGCATCCCCGCCATCGGCTTTGACGGCAAAGCGCTGGGGCAACAGGCGCTGGAGGACGAACTGCTCAACGCCCTTTCCGCGCACGCCATCCAGGTCGTGGTGCTGGCGGGCTATCTGTCGATATTGAGCGAACGGTTTGTGTCCGCCTACCCCAACCGCATCCTCAACGTGCACCCGGCGCTGATCCCGGCGTTTTCCGGGAAAGGGTATTATGGGCTGGCGGTGCATGAAGCGGCGCTGGCGCGCGGCGTGAAGCTGACCGGCGCCACCGTGCACCTGGTCAACGCCGAGCCTGACGGCGGGCCCATCCTTCTGCAAAAAGCGGTGCGCGTGAAAGCCAACGACACGCCCCAAACCCTCCAGCGGCGCGTGATGGAACAGGCCGAATGGGTTCTGCTGCCCCGCGCGGTGGAGCGCCTATGCAAAGACCTTTTGAAGGGAGAACACCATGTACGATAACGGCACGCTGTATGACCTGCCGGAATTGCTTGCCAAAAACTCCTACCCCGGCCGGGGCATTGTGCTGGGCAAAACGCCGGACGGCCATGCTTTGGCGATGTATTTTATCATGGGGCGCAGCGAAAACAGCCGCAACCGCGTGTTTGAGCTGGACGGCGATGCGCTGCGCATCGGCATCCACGACCAGGCCAAATTGGGCGACGCCTCGCTGATTTTGTACCAGCCCGTGCGCGTGTGGGACGGGCAGATGATCGTGACCAACGGCGACCAGACCGACACCATCTATGAGGCGCTGGCTTCCGGCGGCACCTTTGTTGGCGCGCTCAACCAGCGCCGGCACGAGCCGGACGCCCCGCATTTTACGCCGCGCATCTCCGGCTTGCTGCCGCTGGATGGTCAAAATGTCACCCTGTCGGTGCTGCGCGCTGGGGACGCCGCGGGCACGCGCTGTGACCGGCTGTTTTTCCAGTATGACCTGGCGCCCGGCGAAGGGCGTTTTGTGCACACCTACCTGGGCGACGGCAGTCCGCTGCCCGCCTTTGAGGGGGAACCGGCGCGGGTGAATATCCCCCATGACACCCCGAGCTTTGCCGACGCCGTCTGGCACCATCTCAATGAAAACAACCGCGTGGCGCTGTATGTGTACAAAAACGCGCGCGTGTTCATGACGGGCGGTCATGACCTGCCGCTTACGGTGCTGAACGGCGCGCCGGGGTACATCAACTTCATGGACGCACTCAATGCCATCCAGCTGGTGTGGGAATTAAAGCGCGCGCTGTCGCTCCCTGCCGCGGCATCCTTCAAGCACGTCAGCCCCGCGGGCGCGGCGGTGGGCCTGCCGATGGACGACGCCCTCAAAAAAGCCTGCTTTGTCGATGACATCGAGGGACTTGACGATTCCCCGCTGGCGCTGGCCTATGCCCGCGCGCGGGGGGCCGACCGCCTGTGCTCGTTTGGGGATTTCATCGCGTTAAGCGACCCTTGCGATGTGACCACGGCCAAGATC